>NZ_JBQENP010000020.1:0-52986 GCF_052044755.1 Acinetobacter sp. 22512
GCATAGAGCACACCTCATAAGTTTTAAAAGTCTAACTTATGGGGTGCAGTTCAGGGCGGAAGGGGGACACCTTCGGGTGTGCTGGTTCTGTATGTCCGGTCTGTCAACCCTCTTTCGTTCTACCACCCTAATCAATTGACGGTGATTTTTGGTGGTAGAGCTCCATACATTTTAAGGAGTTGACCATGCCACTATATATATTTATCCCCTCTCCCTTATAAACTTTTTATTTATTTAAAATTTGGGTTTCTATTATCTAAATTTTCAAATTTATAAATTAATTTTATTTTAAAATTTAAGTCATTTTATTTTATTGCTTTTATAGGCGGGTTAACTTTTGCCTTTAAAAATGATTTTAAAACTTTAAATATAGCGGTTTATTTTTTCTCACTGAGATATCCCCAAATCATCACGAGAATAATATGAAATTTTATAAAACTATTTTGGTTTTAGGCCTTGTTGTCGGCGATTACAGCGTTTCTGGTTGTGACATACACACTCAGCAGGATTTTGAAAAAATTTGTCTGTCGGGTGGGCACACTCAAGCCAGTTGCGACTGTATTTACCAACGGCTTGAACAAGTGTATTCACCTCAGCTCATGCAACGCCTAGAACATGTCAGTTTGCAAAGTCCTGCTCTCCCACAGGACTTTGCCCCTACTTTTTTTAGCGTGATGCGGCGGTGCGATAAAAATGACATGGGCTAAGCATTTGGCTTAGCTCCCTTATCTCTGTGTCGCAATGGTGGATGACTTTAAATCAGCGCAAAAAATTAAAGTTCTGTTGTGGCATGGGGGCCTTGAGAAATAAGTTAACTCTACTAAACAATAAAACTATACAGTATTGTCTACCCCCTCTTTGGTATGATTTTGGCACTTCATAAAGATAAGAAGGAATAAGTTTGGCAACACCATATATAACAATAGGCTGCCCCACTAGTGGCGGTGGTCAAGTAATTTCAGGGAACAGTATGTTCCTAGTCGACGGGATTCCCGTTGCTTGTGTCGGTGACAAAGCTACCTGCCCCACTCATAAAGTTGTTGCAACCATTGTGTCTGGCGACCCATATATGCAAATCTTTGGTAAAGCTGCTGCCCGTGTTAACGACTCTCTTTCCTGTGGCTGTAAATTACTACCTCAACAAAACTTAGTAGTTCAAGACAATGGTGGTGGTTCTGTTCAAAGTTCGCCAGCGAGTAAAGCTCAAACTCAAGATAGCTTTGTGGAAGACAAATCTAAAGAATATGGTATTCAGTTCCAATTAAAGGATGAAAAGACCCAAAAAGTTTTTAGTGAAATTCCCTATTCAATTATTTACAAGAAGGATGGAAAAGTAGAAACCGGTTGGACGGATAAAGAAGGTAAAACCCATGTCATCAATGCTGACTCACCAGATGAAGTAGAGTTTCAGACCATTGATGCTTCTAAACCGTTACCTCCACTGTAAGGATTTAAAATGGCACAAGATAGAGTTTTCTCACCAACATTAATTCCATCTTTAGATAATGAAGTTAAAGTCTGTCATGCAGATGAATTATTAGATCCATTATTATGCAATAGCATTGTTAAAATTCTTAATTATCACACTACAGTGCCTTACACCTTTATGATGGATCAAGGTCAATGGGATGGTGTTAAAAACAGAATACCTTTTGAACACGATTTAGCAATTCGTTTTGGGCTTGAGTATGATTTACGTCAGTTTAGTGAATCAGTTTTAGAAAGATATTCTTTTCATACAATGATGTATCTTAAGTTTACGATGTATGCTCAAAAGCATTCCTTAAATGAAGGCTCAACTTTTATTAGAGAACTTACTAAAGATTCTTTTACAGCACGTATGGCAATTGCTAAGAAAAACTTTGGTGAAGTTATTGATCTTGCCCTTTCCAATGCAAACAAGCCTGTTTTAGCGGGGAATGCTATTGCCATCCATGAGAATAATGGACCATATCTAATTAATGAGAATATGTATAAGAAAGTATTTGGTCGTCCTTATGATAGTGCTACCGTATCGCAGTTTATACGACAATATCAATATACACCGCCACTTAGTAGTTTCTAGTCACGAGTAATAATATGAAGAAAACGATATTAATATTTTTAGCACCGCTTCTTTTGGTTGGCTTCAATGGATGTAAAGCATCTGAAAAAGAGGATGTAGATACATTTATTCAAAAGGACTTCAAGAATTACGTTACTGATAATAGAAAGTTGATTTTGGAAGCCAATAAAGACGTAAAACAAGAGCCAGCTCTAAAAGAGATTATTTTCAAAAATACTTTTGTAAAGGTAAGAACTGCACAAAGTCTACTGAATGATGAATATGGTAATTGGTTAACTGGCTTAGATAAGAACAAGTTTGATTATACCGACCTCAACGATGTCTGTTGGCTGACCGTCTACATGCAAAACTATATAAATAATATGGATGAGCGATATAAAGCTAATATTACCGAAGATACCAAGAAAAGTGTTAAACAACTATACGAAGCAAGAAATGAAATTATCAAGTTAAGAGATAGCAAAGACAAATCTCTAGCAACTTTTCAGAAAGTTTGTAAATAGTTGAAAATTAATTAAATATTACTATATAAAGCTCCAATTAAAAGGAGCTTTTAATAGCTAATTTTATAAATTAGTTATAGCTAAATCTAGTTATTCCCTGCCTGAATAAGAAATGGTTAATTAATTGTGAAATCTAAACTTTGTATTATTTTATTGTCTCTTTTAACGGTAGCATGTAGCCAAGTCCGCCCTCAAAAAAATGGAATTACTGAAGCTGACATAACCCAAGCATATGAAGCATCACTCTATGCCCAATTTAACCAGCTTTACTACACAAAGTTTTTATATAAAGCAGCATACAATGAAGCTAACAAGGTAAATGAAACTAATGATCAGTTGCTAAGTTATGCCACTTTTTTAATGTATGCAATCAATACAACTTACGATTCTTTAGACATACAGCTTAATGATGATCTAGATTTAATGGCTTCGGGTCAAAAAAGTAAGATGTCAATTGATGCTTTAGATTCATTATGTGTAAGTAATAAATACATTGAAAAATATATAAAACTTAAAGAAAAAAGCGGAAGTGGGATATCAGCTAAAGCGAAAGAACTTTCAAAAGAGGCTTTGATACTTCAACCCAAAATTGAAAAAATCATCATGAAAACTGATTCACCGTTAAATGATATTGAATGTAAAAAATTAATCTAAGCGAGGAAAGGCCCTGAATGTTGAAGGCTTTTTCTAAAGTGAGTTAACGTAAATTACCCCAACTGATTCAAATAATAAAAACAACTCAGAGAATTCCTCGGAGATCCACACAATGTTAGTAAGCAGAACTTATGTTAAATTTATCTGTGCTCTTCTGTTTATGCTTTTTATGAATGGTTGTGCAAATTCCCAGATAAATAGCGATAGAGAAGCTTTAATTAATGCAGGGCGTGCCGCAGTCAGTATAATAACTACAAATTACCGAGTTTCTAAATACGCTCTTCAAGAAAGAAATAGGGATGTTACTTTTGTTAAATAGTTATGTCTTTTTTGCCTATCAAATCTGCTATTCGTTTTACAAATATATCTTCACTTTCAATTAGATCATCCATTGTTTGGGTCTCATGAACATAAATTCCATCTATTATAAATAACACATCATTATTATTGTTACCGTATAAAGTCTCAGAGTAAGACTTCTCAACGTCTAATTGTTTTGATAATGGATAGATCAAACCACTTGCTATTAAGTTATTTTGGTAATAACCCGAGTAAGAATGTATTTGGTGTAAATCTGACCTATCAATGTCATTATTTTGCATTTCCATTTTCTTAAATTTTGCGTCAAAAACAATAATTTTGCCTGTTTCCTTATGTTTCATTATTAAGTCTGGAAATATTGATCTACGATAAAATTGCTGTTTGTAAATTGGAATATCAACTTGTCCACTTACCGACCATTCAGGAAAGTTTCTACTCAAAAGTTTTTCAAGATAAATTTCATATAATTCTGCAATATCAAACAAATAACCTATTGTCTCTAAACTTTTCTTATCATTATCGGGTATTAGGTCTTTGTTCAATAAAATTATTTCTGCATACTCCAAAACTTTTTTGAAACCACGATACATTGGATTGTTTATAGTTTGGTATGTTTTGGCTCTTTGTATTGTTTCGTAACTCGCAAAACGACCAGAATATTGTTGTTTTAAAAATTGACTTAAACCAAGCAAACGGCTGTGAATTTCTTTGCCGAAAACACTTTCTAATTTCTTTAATGCCAAATATAAAACATCAATGATTTCTTGAACATACATTCGTTCCCTGAAAGTTGTTGTTAGTTTTCCTTGAAATGGAATATCTCTTTTTAAGTAATCATTAAAATTTATACTTCCTCTTACTTTTTGACTTCGCTCTTGCTGTTTTTGGTATTGTTGTGGCAAACCTAAAACCACCGCTTTTTCTAATGACTGAATAAATAAATGAGCAATAATAAACAAGAACTGATTTTCGGTTTCATCTGTCTTTGCTTGTATTGGCTCATTGTCAACGTAAATATCATTTACGAAGTTAAGCATACGTTTTAGAAAAGTGTCGCCATATTTTGTTGTAATATTAATTTTACAACCTTTGTAAAAAAGCACTCCAGCATATACACCAGTTTGAATAAAGTATTTTTTTTCTTTTTCTTTTTCTTTTGAATATAATTTTAAAATTAAACGTTCTTCATCTTGCTCAAAAATACGTTTGCTTTTGAAATGAAATACTTTGATCTGTTTTAGTTGTTCTGCACCAAGTTTTAATTCATAAACAGACGAAAATATTTCTTGCAAGTTTTTTACGCTTGACTGTTTTACTCCGAAAGCTTTACCTAAGTTTGAAATTGGGGCTTCTTCGTAAAAATTATGATTGACTGGAATACTAATTTTCATTTTATTGTTTCTTTGAACTTATTCAACGCTTCATCTAACCTACTTTCCAATTCGCTTTCCACAAATACGGCTCTTAGATATTCTTTCAATGTTGGTCGCAAATACAAGTTAAATAAAATTTCAATATTGTTATTTGTAATATCTTTACGCTTAGCAATATCGCTAATCTTCATAAAAAATGAATGACCAAATTCATATGATTTTCCCAAACCTAAGTCTTTAGAAATATAGTCATTCAATTTTTCGCAGGCTTTGACATACAGTCCAATATTATTGAACTGATCTTTTCCTTTGAAACGTGTCTCCTCTTCAATTACTTCGTAATCACAATCTTTTCTTATCCATTTAAAACGTCTACGGAGTGCTAAATCAAAAGCATCAATACTTTTATCCACATCATTCATCATTCCAATAAAAAATACATTCTTAGGAACTCCGAACTTCACTTCATTGTTGTGAATTTCATAAGCTAAATCTTTAAATTTATTGTCCTCTTTGATCAAATCTTCAATTAGCGCAGAATATTGTGTTCGAATCAGGTTTTTATTTTCAGTATCTTGTCGGTAATCTTTTTCCAATAGCGATAAAGTTTCGCCAAAAACCATTGAAAGATTTGCTCGGTTTATTTCGTCCACGACGAAATAAAAATCCTTTTCAGGGTGTTTTTTCGCTTTGATACAAAAGTTTTTAAAAATACCATTTACTAACTCAAAGCGAATATTTCCATCTTTTGAAACGCCTTTTGGTTTAATACCTTCAATAAAATCTTCGTAAGTAAATGATGGATGGAATTGTAAAACCTCATATCTTGAAGTATCACCTTGACAAACAAAATCTAAACTACTTTTTACAGAAAATGTTTTACCTGTTCCTGGCGGCCCATAAAGAATAACATTAGGATTGTTTGTGTCTGCAATCGATTTGGAATTTACAAAACGCCATAAGAAACGTGAAAGCAAAACAAGTTCGTTTTTGTCTTGTTCATTTACGTCTAAAAGTTTCTTTGCTACAAGACAAACTTGATGGTTTTTTCTAAAGATTTCTTCAGCATCACTATCAATAAACTCGTTATATAGTTCTTCTAACCATTGTGTAGAGTAGATATAGAGAAAGTCCGATAAATTATCCAATACAGCTAGTTTCATTAAAACTTGCTTGGCACTGTAATTTGAATTTTCAATCAAATATATTTTTTCTAACGGATCAGTTTTTGAGACAATACTTTTCAGTAAACCTTTTATTTTTTCATTAAAATAAAGTTCCGCGTCTTGTCGAGTAGCATTTGACTTGTTTACACTTTTGATATGATAAGTAGAATTGTCATCATTCAATTTCACTTCAAAATTGAATGCTGTACCAGGCTTTGAAGAACCTAAAACAATTCTCGTGGTTCGTTCTAAAAAGTTACATAAATATCCGCCGGGCATTATTGCTGTGGAACTTCCTAAAATGTTTGTGTAGTCATCCAAACTCAATGTGTCATTTAAAATTTTATGCTTATATAATTTCCATTCAGAAATTAATTTCTCAACTTCGTCCTTATTAAATTTTTTTTCTTCCTCTTTTGTTTCATTTTTAAATTTGTTCCAAAGTACTTTGATGTGAGTTTGTCGCTCTTCTGACAGTTTTATATTTTCCATTAGTCTCTTATAAGTCCTTAACTTATACCACTTTACAATAAAATTATTTGTAGCATTAGACCCGTTACAACAGGTTAAAGTGCCTGGCGCTTGTATATGACTTTTACCATAAGCTGTTAAAATCTGATAAAGAAGATTTTTCTCATCTTCTTCGTAAAAACCAAGAATTTCAATTTGTCTTCTAAGTTTGAACCAATCAAATTCATCGTCTGTATTGTGTTCTATATAAGCATCACCCTTTACTTTTACTAATGCTACTGGCGTACTTCCATCACGAACCATCACAACATCGTCAATTTTCATATCATTTTTGAAAAGCTTAGGATCAATTACTGAATTTCCTTTTTTGTCTTCCCAATATTCACCCATACCTATAACTTGTTTTTTCATAAGTATAGCTTTTAGCGTATCAACGTCTAATCTTGAGTCTGGGTGTAGTTGTATGTGCCAATAGTTCATTTAATATCAATATGTGTTGTCGTATTTTAGAAAAGGAAAAAGGCCGATTTTAACAATAGCTCTATCATCTGTATTTCTTACAGCTTGTGGCATGGTAATGGCAATTGAACTCATCCAAAATCTCTAAAGGAATTTACTCATTAAAAAATTAAAGCTCTAGATTTCCCCCCCAATTTAACTCATCATCTTTTCAGACAACAACTACTTTATTTATAAGAATATTCAAAACAGAAAATTATTTTCATACCATATATTTAGATGAGGTTAGAATAACAAAAGTATGAAACCAGAAGATAAAACTCGAATCATTATTGATCAATAAAACCCCATAATACTTTTTTAATAAATGAAAGATCAGACTAGAAAGTAAAAATTAAAGCAAACTAGAAGTTGTCAAAAACCTGTCAATAAAAAAGCCACTTACATTAAGTGGCTGATTTATTTAAAGTATTTTGGTGGAGATGGCGGGAGTTGAACCCGCGTCCGCCAGCACTACGCTCGAGAATACTACATGCTTAGATATCGTCTATTGTTTTAACACCAAGTGACCCGACGAACAGGGTACAAGGTGCGATCCTCTAAGTTTGGTATAAAGCCCCGAGGCTTGACTCTATACGGACTTGTGTGCGTGCGCTACGGTCGGGTTCCTAAACCACAAGTATTCTAGGAAGCGGACAAACTGCCCTTAGGCAGCTAGAGCGTAAGTTTCGTCGTTTGCGACTATTAAAATGCAAATTTTATTTACGAGAGAAAATGCGCTCTCGGCATGCATCTATGAGTTTCATCACCGGCGTCGAAGCCAATAACATCCCCATGAATGTCTGAACATCATAGCATAACTAAAATAAAATGCTGTGCAATTTATCAACAGTCTGCTACTGATGAACATATTTACATAATGGAGAGCCTTTTGTTTTTTTCAAGGCCCCTCATAAAAAAGCTGCCAAAAATGACAGCTTTTTTTAAAGTGTGGTCTATAAAGCACCATTGCCTAACACGATCCCTTCACGGCGTGGGTCCACCCCACCTGCGTATTTGCTTTGATTATTAATATTTACTTTCATAATCGTTGAAATACCGCTGGTTTGTGCAGTGTTAGAAATGCCATGTCCTTTTGCTTTTAAGCCTTCAATCAAATCAAGCAAAGAAAGCTGTACATTCGAGCTATCCACATTAGTGTTTTTGCTATTGGTCGCGCCAAAGTTAACAAGCGAAGTCGCCTGCTGTGCATTTAAGTTCCAGTCCAATGCACCTACCAAAGTTTTAACTACATATTGAATGATGGTACCACCACCTGGTGAACCTGTTGCCATATAAAATTCATCTGGCGTGGTGCCTTTAAATACTAAGGTTGGCGCCATAGTACTACGTGGGCGTTTGCCCCCTTCTACACGGTTGGCAACTGGTGCCCCAGTGCTGTCATAAGGGTTCGCACTAAAGTCAGTTAACTGGTTTGACAGCAAGAAACCATCCACCATGTGGAATGAACCCATGCTCGATTCAACAGTCGATGTCATTGAAACCACATTGCCATAGGCATCTACAATCGTGAACTGAGTCGTACCATGTTCAACAGTCGTGTCGACACCCGCTGCTGTATTGAAATTACCCGCTGGAGCAACGCCCATACTTTGGTTCGGGTTAATTAGTGCTGCACGTTGTTTTAAGTAATTTTTATCAATAAAGCTTGCAATACCCTGTGCTGGTAAAGCGACAAAGTCAGTGTCTGCCACATATTTATCGCGGTCGGCGTAGGCCAAACGTTCTGCTTCAGACACTAAATGCACACCCATCACATCCGGCACACCACCTTCATTTTCAGGATTTTTAGGTGGATAAAGCGACATATCAAAGTTTTCTAAAATACCCAACGTCTGTACAACCGCAATTCCTCCCGAAGATGGAGGTGGCATGGTACATATATAGTAACGGTCACGATACGTCGTACAAATCGGGTCGCGTTTTTTCACCTGATAGTTCGATAAATCCTGCAAGGTCATCAAACTTGGGGTAATTGGAGTTTTTGCTGGGTCATCACCCACGGTTTGCCCTGCTTTTGCCACAATGGCTTGCGCAATCGGCCCAGTGTGCAATGCATTTGCGCCTTGCGTGGCAAGTGCTTCTAGGGTTTTTGCATAGGCTTTATTGGTCATGGTCTCGCCGACTTTACGTGGTGATCCATCTGGGTAGAAATAAGTCGCCATTGCATTTGCATCAAGTGCTAAATTGCTTGCATTGCTTGCAATGGCATCTGCCAAACGCCCCGGAATGCGAAAACCGTTGTCAGCCAAACCAATCGCTTCACCAAAAAGCTGGTTCCACTTGAGCTTGCCATGTTCTTTTTGCGCTTGTTCAAGCAAACGCATCACACCCGGCACACCAATCGAGCGACCACTACGGCGCGCACTTGGTACAGGTGCAGGTGAATTTGGGTCATATATATTTTGGCGAATTAAATAAAATTCGTTGGCTGCGGCTGGTGCGGTTTCACGGCCATCATAGGCAGTGACTTGCTTAGTTTTGGCATCGTAATACATCATAAAACCACTACCGGCAATCGTGCTCGATTGTGGCTCGACCAAACCAAGCACGGCTTGTACTGCTACGGCTGCATCGACTGCGCTACCGCCTGCTTTTAAAACATCACACCCTGCTTTTACCGCAAGTGGCGTGTTTGCCACCACCATATATTTATCTGCGTATTTAACCGTGTTACCAAGTCTATAACCCGATGCACCCTCTGGTGCGGCTGGGTCACCATTTTGGTTTGAACCGACCACCACGCTTGAACCGTCTTGTGCCAGTTTGCTACAACTGGTCGGGTCATTATCTACAATTAAATTAGGCGGGGTTGTATTTGAATCATCCTTGGGCTGATCTGACGAGGAGTCATCTCCACATCCTTGTAATAAACCGACTGCTAATAAACTACTGAACAAAAATGAATATCTTTTATTCACGTGATAACTCCAATATATACGCCTGCCTATCCATGCAATTGCCATGCAAGCTTCTTTGTTTTCAGGTCTTCAGTTTTTTAATCTTTGATAAAAATAAAGTTTTAATAATATTAAATGATTAAGGATGTTTATTTTGTGCTCTGTGTGATGTCTCCTTGTTTGTTATCACACTCTTTTATAACTGATTTGCCCAATTCTGGCATGCTTTATTTCTTTAAATACAGGCAAAATCTGCTATTTATAAACTCGCTCATTTTGTAGTAGGCCTAAAAAAAGCACCCCCGAAGAGATGCTTTTTTGTGTTTAGTGAGAAGGCATACCGCTGACCTGTTTGGGTTTTGGACACAGCCAAATGACCAGTCCCGCAAAGACAAACACCATCGCAAACAGTAAAAATACATGGTTTGCCGACATGGTAATGGCTTCTTTATCGACAAGGTTTGAAATAATTCCTAAGGTCGAGTCAGCGGAAAAACCATTTTGCAAAAGTGTGTTTTGTACTTCGGCAGTATTTAGATTTGACACCATTTCACTACGCGCAACTTTGGCGTGGTCGTCCCACACGGTCACCGCAATTGAAGCACCAATCGCCCCTGCCATGGTTCTTAAGAAGTTCATAAGACCCGCAGCAGATGCAATCTCTTGCTGCAGTACCGAACCAAGCGCAATATTCGACAGTGGAATAAAGAAGAACGGTACAGCAAAACCTTGCAGGATTTGCGGCCAAGCCAGTGCCATAAAGTCGGCGTCTGTGGTCCAGAATGCCCGCATTAAGGTCACACCACCCAGCAAAATTAAACCGAAACTCGCCAGTGCCCGTGGGTCATGTTTAGTCGAAAGTTTTGCCACAATCGGTGACATGGTCAAACTACCAAAGCCCATGGTTGCAGTTAAATATCCGGCCCACGTCGCGGTGTAGGAAAGGTTCATTTGCAGCCACTGCGGAATCAGTACAATACTGCCAAAGAATGCTCCAAAGCCAAGCGACAAGGCCAGTACCGAAATAGCAAAGCCCCTATGCCTAAAGACTTTCACGTCTACGACGGGGTGTTTATCGGTGAGTTCCCATATGAGGAATACCACAAAGCCTATGGCGGCAGTTAAAGCTAAAACGATAATGCTGGTGCTGTTAAACCAGTCGCGTTCGTGCCCCAAATCGAGCATGAGCTGGAGCGCACCAATCCAGAGAATTAACAAGCCTAAACCGACCGTGTCGATTCTTAAAGAAATCGTTTCTGTTTCAGCCACTCTTAACAAACGCATTGCCGCTAAAACACAAATAATCCCAACCGGTAAGTTAATAAAGAAGATCCAGTGCCAAGACAAATTGTCACTAATCAGACCACCCAAAATTGGTCCTAAAATTGGTCCGACGACTGTGGTCATTGCCCATAGGCCCATCGCCTGTGCATGCTTTTCTTGAGGGAAAATACGCATCAGCAAGGTTTGACTGAGTGGCATAAGCGGGCCACCGCATAGACCTTGTCCAATACGGAAAAACACCAGCATACCTAACGAGTTTGCTAGGCCGCACAAAAAAGAAAAAATGGTAAAGCCAATCAGGCCAAAAATAAAAACTCGGACGGTTCCAAAGCGACCCGCAAGCCAACCTGTTAAAGGTACACAAATCGCTTCTGCAACAGCATACGACGTAACTACCCATGTTCCTTGTGTACTTGAGACAGCAAGGTTACCGGTAATATGCGGTACAGATACGTTGGCAATGGTCGTATCGAGCACGACCATAAAGTTCGACAAGGCAATAACAAACGCTGCCAGTATTAAACGGCCACCGCTTAGTTCGGCAAAAGGTGTTTGCGTTTTCATAAGCGTTTACTTCGCAGATAAGTCGACTTTTGCTTCCATCGACAAGCCAACACGCAGTGGGTGTTCAGCAAGTTCTTTCGGGTCAAGTGCAATACGAACTGGTAAGCGTTGAACCACTTTAATCCAGTTACCTGTTGCGTTTTGAGCCGGAATTAAGGCAAAGGCAGAGCCTGTACCACCAGAGAAGCCCATCACTTTGCCGTGATATTCAACGTCATCGCCATATAAATCTGAAGTTAGCGTGACTTCCTGACCCGGACGGACTTTTTTCAACTGACTTTCTTTGAAGTTCGCATCTACATATAAATCATTGAGCGGCACAATCATCATCATGCTGGTGCCCGGTGCAACACGTTGACCGACTTGAATATTACGACGCGTAACCACACCATCGACTGGCGCACGAATCACGGTACGTTCCAAATCAAGCTGAGCTTGTTCAACATGTGCTTGTGCAACTTGTACATCAGGTGTCGAAGTTTCGCTTACACCCTGAATTAACGCTTCATTTGCAGCTAAAGTACTTTCGGCAGCTTTACGGCTCGAAGAGGCTTGCGCTAAACCAGCTTTAGCAAGCTCTAGCCCTGCTTTGGCTGTTTCAACTGCACTTTGTGCTTTAGTCAGTTCTTCTTTAGACACTGCACCAGAGGCAGCAAGCTGTGCACGGCGGTTTAACTCTAAAGCAGCTTTGTCATAGTCTGCTTGTGCTTGAGCAACCTGTGCTTTGGCACTGTTAATTTCGTCAGCACGCACCACAACTTGAGAGTTTAAAGAACTACTGTTTGCCGCAGTTTGTTTATATTGGCGTTTTGCTTTGGCAAGTTCTGCCTCAGCTTGAGCCAATGCAATTTTGGCATCACGATCATCAATACGAACCAGCATGTCACCACGATGTACCGTTTGGGTATCTTTTACGACAACCTGAGCGACCTGTCCGCTCACCATTGAAGTAATTTGCGCGGTTTCTGCACCGACATAGGCATTATCCGTACTCACCGAATTATTTAAAAATAATGCCCAGATTGCATACAAAATAGCGGCGATCAATAAAATCAGCGCAAAAAAACCAAGAAATTTTTTGCGCTTGTTTTGATTGTTTTCATCCGAGGCAGATGTTGTTGGCACTGTTTCTTGTACATTGCTTTGTGCATCAGTCATGGTATGTTCCTAAAGATGAGTTGGCTTTGCCATCAATCTCGCACTACACCTTGTTATAGAGTTTTTATTTTTCTATAAACAAGACATACCGCATTGTCAAAGGAGCTAATTTTAACGCTAAAACCTCATAATATGAGAATAAAAATTTATAACTCATGCGTTCGTTCTAATTAAATTAATGTTTATCTCAAAGTTTTTGTAAAAATTTCTGCTTTTTATACACTAAAAAAAGCGCACTTGGCGCTTTCAAATGGTTCAATTCATTGCTTAATAGGCATATGAAGCAATGCCGGCAGCAATCGCTTTATCTTCATCATTGACCATGGTCATGCGCATGGTGCAGCCCTTACGACCTAAACGTAATACTTCGGCACGTGCAATAAAATATTTACCACGCCCCGGTGCTAAATAATCTACACGCATGTCGACTGTTGCCAAACGCGACACTTGCTTAATGGTTTCAGTTAAAGTTTCGGGAGTTGAACGGCGATATAGGTGTTCCATTGCCACAATTCCACCAATACTATCGAGCAAAGTTGCAGCAACACCACCATGCAAAATCTGAAATGCCAAATTGCCAATCAGGTTGGGTTGCATCTCGATATAGCCTTCAATGTGCCCGTCCACCACACGCATAATCATTCCACTATGCTTAAAAAAAGGAGAGCTATTAAACGCCTTACATAATTGGTTGAGAACCACAGTCAGGTCAGTTTTTGCACCTAAATGGATGTTCCCAGTCCAATTTTTCTTTTCTTCACTCATATGTTGCCTAAATTTAAAAGCATGATAAACGCCCATAATTTTGTACAAATACAGCATTATGGGGCTACAATACAGCAGTCGGTTGACAGTAATGGAATATCCGCCAACCTATCCTAGTGTAATACCGAACATCGAGATTGTTATGACTTATACGTTCAATCGTCCTGCATTTCCAGCCACTCGCATGCGCCGTATCCGTAAAAATGACCAGTTGCGTGCGATGGTCAGCGAAACACAGCTCACTACCAATCACTTGATTTATCCAGTATTTGTATTACCGGGACAAAATCAGACCCAAGATATTCCAAGTATGCCGAACATTCAGCGTTTGTCGGCAGATTTGTTACTGAAAAAAGCTGAAAGACTTCTGGAATTGGGCGTATCAAAACTGGCTCTTTTTCCAGTTACCCCGCAAGAAGATAAAAGCCTCACCGCAGAAGCTGCATGGCGTGAAGATGGTTTAGTACAAACCACCTGCCGTTTGCTTAAAAAAGAATTACCAGAAATGGTACTAATTACTGATGGTGCCCTCGACCCATACACCACGCATGGTCAAGACGGCATTATTGATGAAACAGGCTATGTGCTAAATGACGAGACTGTAGAATGCTTGATTAAACAAGCCTTAAGTCACGCAGAAGCAGGTGCCGAAGTGATTGCACCAAGTGACATGATGGATGGCCGTATTGGCGCAATTCGTCAAGCTTTAGAAGCCAATGGGCACATCTATACCAACATCATGGCCTACTCTGCGAAATATGCATCTAGCTTCTATGGCCCGTTCCGTGATGCTGTTGGCTCTGCATCCAACCTCAAAGGTGGTAATAAATATAACTACCAGATGGACTTTGCCAACCGTGCCGAAGCGTTACATGAAATCGCACTTGATATTCAAGAAGGCGCTGACATGGTGATTGTAAAACCAGGCATGCCATATCTGGATGTGGTACGTGAAGTGAAAGATACCTTTGGTGTTCCTACATTCATTTATCAAGTGAGTGGCGAATACGCAATGTTAGCTGGTGCAATTCAAAATGGCTGGTTATCAGATTCAGTCATTTTAGAATCACTCATGTGCTGCCGCCGCGCTGGTGCAGACGGAATCTGGACTTACTTTGCAGAAACCGCTGCTGAAAAACTCAAGGAAATGAACTAAGTTCGCAGAGAAAGGATAACACTGCATGCATATTGCAATCATTGGCGCGGGCATAAGTGGATTAATGTCTGCGCTGGAGTTGGTTGAACAAGGCTGTAAAGTCAGCATTTTTGATCAACAACAAGCGGGACAAGCAGCCTCTTGGGCTGGCGGAGGTATTCTCTCTCCGATGTACCCGTGGCGCTATGTGCATGCAGTGAACCAACTTGCCCAATTTGGCAAAGCCTCTTATCAAGCATGGAACCAAAAGCTCTACCCTATTACAGGGATTGATTTTGAAATTCATGACACAGGCATGCTGATTTTTGATGAAGAAGATTTTGACGTCGGACTTTCCTACGCAGAACAGCATCAAGAACCGATGCAGCGCTGTGAATATTTACAGCGAGATGCGTTAGAGCAAGTCAACCCGCATATTTCCAATCAATTTCAAGAAGCGATTTATTTCCCTGAACTGTCTAATATTCGCAACCCGCGCGTATTACAGTCCCTCATTAGTTATTTAAAACAACATCCAAATGTTGAGTTTTTTGAACACACTCCTGTTAAAAAACTGATTCAACAAGGTGATGCCATACAAGCTCTTCAAACTGAAAATGGTCGCAAACATACAGCAGACCATTTTGTAATAACTTCGGGCGCTTGGAGCCATTACTGGAACTCACAATTACAACTCGAAATTCCAGTCGAACCTGTTCAAGGCCAAATGTTGTTATTTAAAACCCCTGCTCACTGGCTACCGACCATGTGTATGAATCGAGTGATGTATCTGATTCCTCGTATGGATGGTCATATTGTATGCGGGTCTAGCATGGCACATCGTGGTTTTGACACCTCTACCGATGAAACTACGCAGCACAATATTTTAGAAGCATGTTTAGAAATGGTGCCTGAACTGGCCGATTTCCCGATTGTACATCGCTGGGCAGGCCTCAGACCAAGTTCACCAAATGGCGTTCCGTACATTGGCAAAATGCCTGAAATGGACAACCTCTGGGCAAACTTTGGTCATTTTAGAAATGGGTTATGTATGGGTGCAGGCTCTGCGCAATTGCTCCGTCAACTTATGCTGGGTCAACCGACATTAGTTGATGCCAAAGCATATTCTCCAGAGCGTTTGCAAAATAAAATCTTAGCCTGAGGCGAGTATATTCTCTAAAGCCATTTTTAACTGAGGATAAGCAAACTCAAATCCTTCAGTTTGTAAGGCTGTGGACTTAACAAATTGACCATTTAAGATCAATTGAGACTGTTCGCCCAACAAACAGCAAAAAACAGTGCTTGGTGCTGACAACAATGGTTTCTTATTCAAAACCTCTGCTGCTTGTTCAACAAAAGCTTTTTGAGTCACATTTTCTGGCGCTACGACATTGTGAATTTGAGCAGATTGAGGATGTTTAAATATAAACTCAATTGCGTTTAATACGTCTTCAATATGTACCCAAACCACAGGCTGACGACCATGACCAATTTGACCAACTAAATTGAGTCGAATCGGAAGTAACATTTTAGGCAAGATGCCACCGCCCTGCCCAAACACAACGCCTAAGCGAATAATTTTAGTATTTTGCTGAGCGTCTGCTAAAGCTGCGCGTTCCCACTCTTGGCAAAGCTCGGACATAAAAATAGGTTGTGGTGAACTTTGTTCTGTGCACACTTCTGCCCACTTTTCTTGATCATCTATTCCGTAATAACCAATTGCAGAACCAGAGACAATCACTTCAGGAAAAATTTGAGATTGCTTGAGCCATGCATACAGTTTTCGGGTCGTATTTACACGGCTTTCAATGAGTTGTTTTTTACGTGACTCGGTCCAGCGTTTCTCGCCAATATTTGCACCTGCCAAATTCACCACATAATCAATTTGTCGGGTCGAAATATCTTCAAACTTTTGCACCCATTGCAAGGCAGGATGATCAGATGCCTTTCCAACCTGCCGTGTCACAGCAATCACGCTATAATTTTTTTGTAGCAAGAACTTAATTAAATGCGTTCCGATAAAACCACTTGCACCTGTAATTAATACATTCTTATTCATATTTCCTCCTAAGCTGAGGATTCAAGTTTTATTTAATTGTATAAGACTCATTTATATTTAATCGTATGAGTTTTCGTAGTGATCTATTGCACATTAAACATTTTGTCAGCCATTCGCTGTGCTTGTTTGCCATAAAACCAATAGGTAATTAAATAAAGTGGAATAGCTAACATTAAAAGCATAATCACCATAATGCTTAAGAACTGAGGTTGTTTGAGGTAAAGCATAAAGTTTTGCAAAATCTCAGGGTCTTTTCTGGCAAATAAAAATAGGCCAAATAAAACACCACACAAGTTATAGCCCCAAAAAATCAAAGTAAAACCTAAAGTAAATTTCTTTTTTTCTGGTACAGTCGGTGCACGGCGTTCTTTCTTTAAGAATTTAAATAAGACAAAAATCATTGCGCCTAAATATGGAACGGCTGTTAAAATACCGCCTACACTCGCTGGTAATAGTGCTGCAACCACACCTACAATTAAGGTGAGCACGATGCATAAACCAAAAAACCAGAGAAAGTAAGAACGTAATTTGGTCATATTTTTGCCTAATTTATGGGTTCAAAAAATAATTATAAATTTTTTTCGATTTTTTTTCATTTTTCTGTCAACCAATCCTGATCTCTTGACGTTATATAGGGTAACAAGGTCGCAGCAACCGAATACTTCCTTTGCACGGCATCCGCAAAATTGTTTCGGTGACCTTTCATTACGACTCTTTCCTTCCTTCGGATTAGGTTTTGTTAGCAGCCGAAACCCTTGATGAAGTTTTTGACCGACGATTCTCTCATCACTCGAATCGTCGGTTTTTATTTTCTAGCACTTTCATTTATTTTACGCTCACCATACACAATAGTGCTTTCGTGGCTATAAAGGCTATGCGTATACTTTTTACACCATAAAAATATGATTTAAATAATATGAACACTATTGCCTATTTTGAAATCCAGTCTTCAAACCCTGCCCGCGATGCACAGTTTTATCAAGCTGTGTTTGGTTGGCAATTTAAACTCGATGAAAGCTTACCGATTGAATATTACCGCATAGAGACACCTTCAATTATGGGTGGACTATTAAAACGCCCAGCCCAAACGCCGCCAATGGAATATGGCACCAATGCATTTACCTGTTCGGTTCAAGTCGAAAACTTCGATGAGGTAGCTGCAAAAATTTTAGCGCAAGGTGGTATTGTCGCGATGGATAAATTTGCTATTCCGGGCCGCGCTTGGCATGGTTACTTTGTCGATTTAGACCACAACGTTTTTGGTATTTTCCAAGTCGATGAAAATGCAGCTTAAAGATCTTATTTAACGACTCTATTTATTTTTAATGTATAGCCACCGCCTTTTTATCGGTGGCTATTTCATATTGATTATTCGGCAAAGCTAAAGCTGGCTTCACATGTAATTGGGAAATTCACCGAATTGGCAATCATACATTCGTGATGTGCTTCTTCGTGCAGTTTTGCTGCAAGCGCTTGGTCTGCACCTTTTTCTAAAATAACTTCTGGTCTTAAAATAATTTGAGTAAAGTGACCACGTTTAACTGGATCTGCATCTTCCATAAAGCCAAGTGCTTTATCGATATAACTCACAACGTGAATATGATTGACTGCACACAGGTGTAAATACCAAAGCTTATGGCAAGCTGAAGCTGATGCAACCAATAAATCTTCTGGGTTCCATCTAGTCACATCGCCTAAATAGGCAGGGTCTGATGAACCTTGAATAGTAGTCTTTTGAGGATGTTGAATACTAAAGTCTCGTTTATAAGAACGATAAGATGAAGTGCCTGTACCCGTATTGCCTTCCCACTGTATTTTTACTTCGTATTCGTGAATGGTCATTTTTTTCTCAAAGTTCATGGTTTGAGTCGATAGTAACAAAGCAGCGTTTAAAGTGAAAAATTTAATTCAAGTTTTACTATGGGCTTAAATAACGAGCACTTTAAAATGTCTTGATAAAATCTCCCGCCAATTTATGCTAACGTAACTGTGTTTATTTTGGCTTGATGTCTGTTTCTATGTCCGTACATTTTTTACATACTTCTGACTGGCATTTGGGGCAGTTTTTTTATAATCATTCACGCCACTACGAACACCAACAATTTTTAAGCTGGTTACTCACTCAAATTCAAGAAAAACAACCGCATGCCCTACTCATTGCTGGCGATATTTTTGATGTAATTAACCCAGGTTCTCAAGCACAAAAGCAACTCTACCAATTTTTAGCAGATGCCCATCGTATTGCACCGCACATGCAAACGCTCATGATTGCGGGTAACCATGACTCAGGCTACCGTATTGAACAGGTCGAACCACTTTTAGAAAAATACAATGCAAAAACTGTGGGTGTGGTTCGCTGGAATGAAGATAAAACTCTAGATCTCGATCGACTACTTTTACCTATTTATAATCAAAATCAAGATATTGCGGCGTGGTGCCTTGCCCTGCCTTTTTTACGTTCGGCCGAAATTACGGGCTTTAACGAACATACCACCAATAGCAAAAATGCGATTGCCTATTTGCACCAGCAACTCATTGCCGAAGCCAAACGTCGTAAAACACCGGACCAAGCGCTTATCTTGATGTCGCATGCGCATATGCAAGGTGGGGAAACATCCGACTCTGAACGCCCCATTATTATTGGTAATGAAGAAGCACTTTCAACGACATTGTTTGAAGATGCTGTCGACTATGTCGCTTTAGGGCACTTACATAAACCACAAAAAGTAGGCCAGCCGCACATTCGTTATAGCGGCTCACCCATTCCACTTTCTTTTAGTGAAATTAACTATAAACACCAAGTGGTTGAGGTCAAAATTGACCCTTCTCAAGACATTGACAGCCGTTTGCAATTTGAAGCTGTCGAAATTCCGCGTTGCATACAATTGCACCGCATTCGTGGTGAATTAAATGAAGTCTTGCAACAACTCAAAGCCTTACCAAGGGGCGTGATTGAAAATATTGACCACCGTGAATATGTGGATATTGAATATTATAGTTTAACGCCGCCACAGCCGAATTTACGTCAGCAGTTTGAAGCGGCCCTACCACCTGACCGCTATCGTTTAGTGCGTATTTCACGTCAATATGTAAATAAAGACGCGATCAACTCAAATACTACTCAGCAAATCGCACTTGAACCGCCAACACCAGAAAGACTCTTTCAAAATATTTGGGAAAAACAAGGTTACAGCGCCGATGATGCGGTCTTAAAAGATTTTCTAAGCCTAGTACAAGAAGCACAAAAACATCTTGAAAATGATGCAACACCTTAAGGATATGTCATGAAAATTTTATCCATTCGAATAAAAAATCTGGCATCTCTTTCTGATGAACACTTTATTGATTTTGAAAGTGCACCTCTCGCCCATGCAGGTCTCATTGCGATTGTGGGAAAAACTGGTGCAGGTAAGTCGACCATTTTAGATGCCATGTGCCTAGCTTTGTTTAATCGGGTTCCACGTCTAAAAGACAGTGATGGTAAATTAAAAGATGTTGATGGTTCTGAGTTACTCACTAACTCACCTTTAACTGTCTTACGCCGTGGTACAGGACATGGTTTCGCTGAGCTTTGCTTTATCGCACAAGATCAAAAGCGCTATTTGGCGCGTTGGGAAATTAAACGCGCACGTGAAAACCCAAATGGTAAATTGCAAAGTGTGCAGCGCCACTTAAAATGTTTAACCGATGGTGTGGTACTTGCCGACAAAGCCAAAGCGGTTGATGAAAAAGTTAAGCAAATTACCCAGCTTTCTTTTGAACAGTTTACTCGTGCGGTGCTACTTGCCCAGTCCGAAGTGACCGCATTTTTAAAAGCTCGAGACAGCGAACGCGGTGAATTACTCGAGTACCTGACCAACTCCAGCATTTTCGCCAAAATTGGTGAGCTGGCTTTTCGTAAAACCGCAGATATAGCAAAGCAGCGTAAACAGCTTGAAGAGTTTTTAGGACATATCGAAATTTTGTCTGATGAAGATATTGCTGCATTTACCGGGCAATATCAGCAAGCCGAGCAAAACCATCAACAGTTAGAACAACAAAAAAATGTTTTAGACAAACAACAACAATGGTTTGAGCGTAAGGCAAAACTTGAGCAAGAGGTTCAAGCGAAACAACAACAGTTTCAAACTCAACAAAATCACCATCAGCAATTGGCTGGTGATCGTGAGCAATTAAAACGCCTTGAAGTTTTCTCTGAAATACGCCCACAAGTTTTTCAGCAATCTCAAAATTTACAAACGCTACAACAACTTGAGCCGCAAATTCAGCAAGCGCAAACCAAGTTTAATGATTTAGTACAAATTTTTGAAACGGGACAAAAACAGTATCAACTCGCAGAACAAGAGCTCAAACAGACACTCGATTTTGAGCAGCAACATCAACAAGCTTTAAATCAAGTTCGGCAGTCCATTCAAGAACGTGCTTTTATTGCCGATGAATATAAAAAGTGCAAAGAAAAGAAAAATGTATTTGAACAAAAACTCGGTCCATTGCAACAACAGCAAAATACGGTGCAGCAGCATATTGCACAGCTTCAACAAGACCAAGTTCATCTACAACAGCAGCTTACTCAGACTCAGCAATATGCTGTATTGGACAAAGGCCTTTCAGCGCATCTGCATCAGCTTGGGCAATTTATTCAAAATTACGAAGCAATTGAACAACAGCTTGGCAATCCTACCCTTGCCCGCCAAAAATTATCGGAAGCTAAAAGTGAACTCGAACAACTCACAGCTTCACTCGGCACAGTTGAACAAATTGAGTTAAAACTTGAGCAACAGCGTAAAGATAAAGATCAGAAACTTGCTCAAATCACTCAGTTAGATCTGATTCAGCAAAAAATAAAAATTTATCATGAGCTATATGCTGAGCTTCAACAATTCAACGAAAAACATACTCAAACCTCCGCGCAAGAAGAACAGCTTAAAACCGTTTGCCAGTTAGCTGAACAAGACTACCAAACAGCAAAAACTGAACGTGAAAAGTTACAGCACATTTTGCAACAGCAGCGTTTACTACACACTGAAAATATTGAGCAGTTACGGGCCAATCTTAAAGAAGGCGAAGCTTGTCTAGTATGCGGAAGTACACATCATCCCTATCGTGTTGATGACAGTGCAGTCTCCAAGGCCTTGTTCGATTTGCAGCAACAACAAGAGCAGCAAGCTGTTGCACTCGAGCAAACTAAATTTAATGCATGGCAAATCCAGCAACATGCACTTACCCAGTGTCGTGCCGAGCTTGAGCAAGTTCAGAAATATCTAGCTCAACTTCAAACAAAACAATCAAGCTTGCAACAAGAGCTTGAGCAAACGTTTAAGCTCAATCAATTACATATTGAGCTTAATCAAGCTCCTGAGCAGATCTTGCTAACGCTGAACGAACTCAGACAAGCTGCGCAAACTGCCATAAATTCATTTGACTCAGAAAACTTGCGTTTAACCCAAGCGATTAAACATCACAATCAACTGCTGCAATCTATTCAGCGCAATGAAAGCTTGCTCAATACGGCACAGCAATGGCAACAACAAGTTCAACATATTGTTGAGTGTTTATCTGAAGCCGAACAGCACGCATGGCAGCAGTCGAGTAGCCAAACGGCTAAGCAGACTTGGACTATTCTTGATGCACGCGCTAAGCAGCTTGAGCAACAAGAACAGCTTTCACATCGTTTTGAACAGCAGCAACAAGAACTTAAAATGTTGACTGCTAACTTTGAACAAATGGCCAAGCAAATTGATGAGATCGATCAAAATCTCAAAGAGATTACGCTTAAAGGCCAACAAAATAATGAAAAAGCGGTGTCGCTCATTCAGCAAATGACGGGCCTCTCTGATATTAAACCGCACGAATGGCTAATTGAGCATGACGTTAAACGTCAGCAACAACAAACGGCGTATCACGAGGCTAAACAACGTTTTGAACAAACCAGACAGCACTTTGAGCAGCAAAAACAGGCGCTCGATCAACTTAAACATCAGTATCAACACACTGCGGAGTACCAGCAGCAAATTGATGGGCAAATTCAAAACTGGTTAAAAGCCCACGTTGATTTTCAGGCAACTGATCTTACGGCGCTCATGCAAATCAATTCCGCCCAAGAGCAAGACATTCGTAATCGTCTTAATCATGCTGAGCGTTTATTAAGTGAAGCCTCTTCTGCCCTTAAAACCATGCAAGAGCAATTAAGCGAGCACTTACAAACTCAGCCAGATATTGAATATGAAAAGCTTGTTAGCCTTATTCAAGACAATATTGCAGAGCTTAAAGCACAACTTGAAGTACGTGATCGACTTAAGCTTAAGCTCGAAGTGCATCAGCAAAATCTGGCTAAACAGCAACAATACGCCGAGCAAATTCAAAATATTCAGCAAGAAGAACATCGTTGGAGCAAAATTTCAGGCTTGATTGGTGATGCAAAAGGTAAAGAGTTCCGCGACTATGCCCAGCAATATCACCTAGATATTTTAGTGGAACATGCCAACCAGCAACTGGCAATGCTGTCTCAACGTTATACGTTAAAACGTCTAGATCAGTCTCTAAGTCTTGCCATTATTGACCACGACATGGATGGAGAAACCCGCTCAGTTGCATCTTTGTCTGGCGGTGAATCGTTCTTAACTGCCCTTGCCTTGTCTTTAGCGATTGCCAATATGGCCTCGGGTTCAATGAAAATTGAATCGCTGTTTATTGATGAAGGCTTTGGTACTTTAGACGCCTCATCTTTGCACATGGTGATGAATGCTTTAGATCAATTGCAAAATCAGGGACGCCAAGTCATTCTCATCTCACACATTCAAGAAATGCATGAGCGTATTCCAGTACAAATTCAGGTAAAACCACTCGGCGCGGGTGCAAGTACTATTGAAGTAGTAGGTTAAAACTAAAAAGCCCCGACATCCTGTCGGGGCTTTTTTAGATTCTGCGTTGGTATAACTCCTGTCGTACCTGTATGCATCCATTCATCACTGTTTATTGTTATTCTTAGAAACATCCTGTTTCCTGATGAGTTCATAATACGAAAAAAGCATTGTCTGCCATAGCCGCAAAAGGCCGCAATTTCTGTAAGATAAAGCTTACATCACCCTTTTTGCGAATAGTCTCTAGCACCAAACAACGCCGTTCCTACACGTACCATAGTTGAACCAGCCGCAATTGCAGCTTCTAAATCACTCGACATTCCCATACTTAAAGTGTCCCAATCTTCTGGGTGCGTATGTTGGCCTTTCACAGCATCAAACAAGGCTTTAGCATCTGCGAAAGCGGCAGTATTGTCAGGTGCTGGAATGACCATTAAACCGCGTAATTTGATTTTAGGTAACTGACTCATTTGAGCAACCAGCTCGGCAACTTCATCTGGTGCGCAACCATCCTTACTGTCTTGCCCATCAATATTCACTTGCAAACAAATATTCAGAGCAGATTGATCATCACCACGTTGGTTAGATAATCGCTCGGCAATAATTAAACGATCTACACCATGTACCCAATCAAATTTCTCGGCCAAATGCTTCGTCTTGTTGCGTTGAACATGACCAATAAAATGCCATTCAATGTCTAAATCCTGTAAAGCTTCGACTTTATCTAAAGCTTCTTGCAAATAGTTTTCGCCAAATGCTCTTTGCCCTGCTGCATACATTTCACGCAAACTTTCACTTGGATGTGTTTTCGATACGGCTAAAAGTTGTACGGTTTCAGGCGCACGTTGAGCATGTTCACAAGCACTTTGGATTTGCTGTAATACGTGCTGCCGCGCATCTTGCAGGTAATTCATTGACAAGGTTCTCATTTTCAAAAAACTTTTTTGCTTTTCACCTAAAGCGAGGTGTTGGTAAGCCTCGGTGAAAGCCGTATATTATTCTACAAAATAATGACATATTTTGATTTACTTGGGGAAATTATGGATATTACAGAGCTACTCGCCTTCTCTGTGAAAAATGGCGCGTCCGATTTACACTTGTCTGCTGGCATGCCGCCAATGATTCGCGTTGATGGTGAAGTCCGTCGCATTAACTTACCTGCTCTAGATCATAAAGATGTTCATCGTTTGGTCTACGACATCATGAATGATAAACAGCGTCGTGACTACGAAGAAAAACTCGAAACCGACTTTTCTTTTGAAGTACCCAACGTTGCTCGTTTCCGTGTTAACGCATTTAATCAAAACCGTGGTGCGGGTGCAGTGTTTCGTACGATTCCGTCCAAAGTACTCACCATGGAAGATTTAGGCTTAGGTCAAATCTTTAAAGATATTTGTGATTATCCACGCGGCATTGTACTGGTGACAGGTCCAACAGGTTCTGGTAAATCGACGACACTTGCAGCGATGATGGACTACATCAACGAAAACCGTTATGACCACATTCTAACGGTTGAAGACCCTATCGAATTTGTACACCAATCTAAGAAATGTCTCATCAACCAACGTGAAGTGCATCGTGATACACACGGCTTTAATGAGGCACTACGTTCAGCACTGCGTGAAGACCCAGATATTATTTTGGTCGGTGAGATGCGTGACCTTGAGACTATTCGTTTAGCACTTACTGCTGCCGAAACAGGTCATTTAGTATTTGGTACTCTTCATACCACTTCTGCTGCGAAAACCATTGACCGTGTAATTGACGTATTCCCAGCCGAAGAAAAAGACATGGTTCGTGCCATGCTCTCTGAATCTTTACAGGCGGTTATTTCACAAACCCTGCTTAAAAAGAATGGCGGCGGCCGTGTGGCAGCTCATGAAATCATGATTGGTATTCCTGCCATTCGTAACTTAATTCGTGAAAATAAAGTCGCGCAAATGTACTCAGCTATTCAGACTGGCGCAAATCATGGCATGACCACCCTCGACCAAAGCTTAAAGAATTTGGTGTCTCGCGGTGTGATCAGCCCGCAAACGGCTCGTACTGCTGCTAAACAGCCTGAATCATTTCTATAAAAATAATTAGAGAATAAATATGGATTTTAATGACCTGCTCAACCTGATGGTTGAAAAAAAATCATCCGACCTCTTTATTACAGATGGCGTTGCACCATCGATGAAGATTAACGGGCAAATTGTTCCCATTTCAAAAAATAGTCTTTCAGGCGAAATTATTGGGCAACTCTTACATTCCATCATGAGTGAAAAACAACGCAAAGAATTTGCTGAGACTCGTGAATGTAACTTTGCCATTATGAACCGTGATAAAACTGCCCGCTTTCGTGTGAGTGCTTTTCAGCAACGCGACATGCCAGGCATGGTATTAAGGCGAATTGAAACTAAAATTCCTTCAATTGATGACTTGCAATTACCGCCTGTGCTTAAAGATTTCTCAATGACCAAACGCGGTATCATTATTTTTGTAGGTGCAACAGGTACAGGTAAATCGACATCATTGGCTTCAATGATTAGCTATCGTAACCATAACTCTAAAGGTCATATCATTACCATTGAAGACCCTATCGAGTTTATTCATGAACACGCTGGCTGCATCATTACCCAACGTGAAGTTGGGATCGATACAGACTCATTTGAAATTGCTTTAAAGAATACGTTGCGACAAGCACCCGATGTAATCTTGATTGGTGAGATTCGCTCTCGTGAAGTTATGGACTACGCGATTGGCTTCGCCGAAACAGGTCACCTTGTATTAGCCACAATGCATGCGAACAATGCCAACCAAGCACTTGACCGTATTATTCACTTCTTTGAAAGTGACCGCCACAGTCAGCTCTACATGGACTTATCTCTTAACTTAAAGGCCATGATTGCACAGCAACTTATTCCGACTCCAGATGGTAATTCGCGCCGTGCCGCAATCGAGATTCTCATTAACTCACCATTAATTTCAGACTATATTCGTAAAGGCGAAATTCATGAAATTAAAGATTTAATGAAACGCTCACGTGAACTCGGTATGCAAACTTTTGACCAAGCACTGTTTGATCTTTATAAGTCGGGCCAAATTACCTACAAAGATGCATTAAAACATGCCGACTCACCAAACGATTTGCGTTTAACAATTAAGCTTGCCGAAGAAGGTCCTGAGCAAATTGCAGGCACAAATCAGCATTTAACCTTCGACAGACAGTAATTTCTTCATAAAAAAAGGAAGGTTAAACGTAACCTTCCTTTTTTATTTGTTTTCTTTGTGTGAAAACGATTATTTCTTGCGCAGTACTTCCTGACATTCAGGTTCGTTACAGTAACCGTAGAGGTTTAATGAGTGACCCGTTAAGGTAAACCCATGTTGCTCAGCTACAGCATGCTGTTCTTTCTCGATAACATCATTAGTAAATTCAATAACTTTGTTGCAATTATGGCAAACCAAATGATCGTGATGATCTTCTTGCATAATTTCGAAAACAGAATGATTATTTTCAAAATGGTGGCGCTGAATGATACCTGCAGCTTCAAATTGTGTTAACACACGGTAAACTGTCGCAAGGCCGACATCTTCCCCTTGTTCTAACAAAGTCTTGTAAATATCTTCAGCGCTAAGATGATGTTGTTTTGAATTTTCTAATAATTCCAAAATCTTAATTCGAGGAAGGGTAACTTTAAGTCCAGCTTTGCGCAAATCTTGATTGGAAATAGGCATGAAAAAAGGTCTCTCAACAAATCTCAAGTTGGAATAGGCAATAGAATTTAGATGAAGTATGATCTATCCTTTGATCAAATGCATCATAATTTATTGGGATAGTGTAGCAAAATGCAAAAACTCGTGCTGACGTTATTAGTCACTTCACTCCTTGCTGGTTGTTCAATCTTTGGTGTATATAAGGTTGATATTCCTCAAGGGACTCCATTGACCAAAGCTCAAGCCTCTCAAGTACAAGTCGGCATGAATTTCCAGCAAGTGCGTTTTTTGCTTGGTAGTCCAACTGTGACTGATCCCCTCAATCCTCTACGTTGGGACTACATTTACAACTATATCCCGGGAACTTATGCTAAAAAAGCAAAAATCCCCGCAGCACATGGTCAGCATTTAAAAATTTACTTTGATGGCACTGGCACAGTAACTAAAATTGAAGGTTTAGAAACTATTCCAGAATCGCAACCAGGTTTACCTGCTTCTAAAGAAGCGATTTTAACTGCACCACCACTATAATCGTTTTTTCTAATAAAAATAAACCCCTCAAGTGAAATACTTTGAGGGGTTTTGTTTATGGGGCTTATTGCTTAAAGCGATTATTTTTAATATATCGCCCCACAGGGTTTTTCTCGGCGCGTTTACGACGTATATCTTTAGGGTTAATCGTTAAAGGTCGATAAACCTCAACTCGATCACCAGCTTGCAAAATCGCATGTGCTTCAACTTTTGCACCAAAGATGCCAAATTGTAATGGCTCAGGCAAACTGACCTGTGTCTGCAAGCCACTCGCCTCAACTGCTTGTAATGCAGTCATACCAGCTTCAAATGGAATAGCAACTAAAAACTGTTGCTCTGGGGCTGCATAAGCAACCCACACTTGCTGAGCTTTTTCCATCAGATAATTTGTCCAATCACCGCAATCATGGCAATAACAATTGAAAGCGGCAATACAATACGTACCGCAATGCGCCATAAGTTATAAAACAACTCATTGCTAAAATTCATAGATTTACGTAAATGGCTAATTTTCATAACCCAGCCAGCAAAAATGGCATAGATCAAGCAAATGAGTAATCCCCAAAGCATCAAAATCAGCGTAAAGATGTTATGAAGCTCAGGCACAGCCCAAACAGCAATCGTTACAACAATAATCACCCACTGTAAAATAGGCATAAGCTGACGCTGAGCAAGCTGCTCTCTAGCCAATTGTACAAATAACGCTGTGGTCATTACTGCGGTAAAGATCCAAGTAAAAACAGGAAGCTGTGCTTGTAAAGAAAAGAAACCAAAGGCAATCACAGCAATTAACTGAGCTAACCAAATTGGAAGAACAGTTTTCGTTGCACCTTCTTGCGACTGAACAGTACCTACACTATTTTGCCAGTAAAGCCCTAAGCCCAATCCACTCGCAACAAGTGCAAGTACAGTCGCATTACCCCATTCTTTAAACTCAACATGGGTCCAGTGCCAAGGCTGTAAAGTTGTTCCCATTGTGTTAGCTAAAACAAGAGAAGCAATTACACCAACCGTCATCAGTAAAATTAAAATTTGACGTGGAATAAAAGATAAAATGAGAGCCACAACAGCAAGGCCAGCAAAAACAAGTTGTCCTGAAACACTATTATTAAGTTGTGTAGTCAGTAAATTGCCAGCGGTACTTAATACATTACCAGCTAAAAATGGAATAAAAATAACTGCAAGCCAGCCAACCAAACGCCATTTTGGGGAACTATCTGCTTCACGAGTTAAACTTGATAAAGCATTTAAGGCTGTAGTCTTCGACCGTTTTGCTAAAGCAATTTCCAAATAACAAACTGGTAGTGCCAATAGCAACATTGTGCCTAACCACAACAACCAGAAATCGAGTTGACGATCAATCTGGATGCCCATCGTGGGTGCCAATGTCGCCATAATGATGAAAGATAAGCAAAACGCCATCAGGGGCGATAACCATCGTGACATAGGTATGTCCTGCATTATGCATTCCTTGAAAAAGACTAGAGATATTTTGCCCGTGTCATGCTTGAAAATCAAAGTTTGCTCAATAAAAAAAGCAAACTACCGAAATGATAGTTTGCCGCGCTAACTGAAATTATGAGTTATTTTTATTTCAGTTTATGAGAAAAACCGAGCAAACCAGTTTTTCCCTTTTTTCTTTTCTTTTTCTCTAATAATTCCCATCATATTTTCTTTTACTGCTCCTACATAATCGGCATCATCATGTTGAATATGGTTAATTAACCATTTAGCCAAAATTTCTTGTAATTCTGCTTCAATCGTGTGCCCCATTTCAAAACGTTCACGATATAACTCTATTTTTTTAATAAATAAATCATGTACACGTTTATGAGGTACACGATATTTATAATCAGCTTCCTCTTGCAAACTTTCTTCGAAAGTAAAATGTGATTGCGTGTAATCGATAATATTGTCTAGAACATCTTTAATACGACGTCTATCCTCTTCATCTTTTACATCATCAATTTCATTAATATAATCAAGTATTCGTTTATGTTGCTCATCAATAACATCAATACCCGTATTATATTCTGAAGCCCATTTCATTTTCATACATCTCCCCAATGATGATTAATGATCGTTGCATAAACTGCATGATATATTTAAAGAATATAAATAAAAACAAACCTAATTTGTCGGCTTTAGCATATAAAAATTATATTTAACTCAAGTTATTGTTTTTTAAATATTAAATTAAAATTAACCAACTAAAATAATAAAGTATTTTTTGAACAAACTATTTTATTATTAAATGATAAAAATATATAAACATCCTTATTCATATATTTTAAATGTATTTTATATTAATACTGATCTGCACGCGTAATACGTTTAAGTTCAGGATTTTCCTGTTCGCGCTTTAATCTTTCTACAAAAGTAATCGCTTTTTTAATTGGTTGACCATGTTGAAATAAAATCATTTCACCAGGTTGGTATGCTGTCCAATTTTCATTATGTGTTAAAGGTTCAGTGGTTATTACTGCCACACGGTCTTCTGGAGTGGTTACCTGGCTAAAATCGACTTCGACATCTAAGTCAATTAAATGCGCATGATTAAATGGATATTCACGAACGAGCCAATGTAATTTAGTAATGGCATAACTAAATAATGCTTTGCCATTAGATAGACAATAATTAAATGTGCCGTATTCCGCAATTTGCGGAGAAATCTTTTCTAACACTTCAAATATCTGTTCAAGACTTGGTTCTTCATAACCAAAAGCTTCAACGAGTTGATCGAGCAAATAACAAAATGCACGCTCACTATCGGTATTACCTACTGGTGTGAAACGTCCACTTAATGGCGGATTAAAGTCATGTAAATCACCATTATGGGCAAAGATCCAGTGTCGCCCCCACAACTCTCGAATAAACGGATGAGAGTTTTCTAAAGTGATTTTACCTTGAGTAGCTTTGCGGATATGTGCAATCACGTTACGTGATTTAATAGGATAATTACGAACGAGATCGGCAATTGGAGACTCAACTGCCGATTGGTTATCAACGAATAAACGGCACGCTTTATCTTCGAAAAATGCAATGCCAAACCCATCACTATGATCTGAGGTAATTCCTGCACGCTGTGAAAAACCACGGAAGGAAAAAGTGATATCCGTTGGTGTTGCACAATTCATTCCTAATAGCTGGCACATATCGCTTTTTAAACTACTTCTAATTACCCCATCTGCTCTATTGTGCATGAGAGTAAAAGTGCTTGCAAATCTCAATATGTGCTGGCTATTACAAAATAGGAAATATGATTAACGCTGCACCATCTTATTCATCACAAATGAGGTCGCGACTTTATTCACCTCAAGAAATACAAAATAATCCAAACAGTTAAACTCTTCATCAAAAAAAGCCTGTTTCGATAGTTTTGACTGCATGCTCAGATACATTTGGAATAGCTTTGGCATACGTTCATCTTGTGGGAAGCTAAACTCAGGATATTCAGGTTCATAGATTTTTTTCGAACGGATATCAATCGATTTGCTTTCAGGTAACTGCTGAATCTGACGATGCGTGTAGTACGCTCTAGCCAAATTATCTTGCAAATGAATACTGACACAGCCCATTAAATATTTAGCACGCATTGACCATAGCACTTTGGGTGCAAGGTTTAACCACAACATAGATAACGCTTTACCATTACGAAAGCGAGGATGTACACAAGTACGGCCTATTTCTAACACATTTGGAAGATGGGAAAGCTGAGGAACAATATCAAACTCATGTGCGCTATAACTCTGTGCTATTTCGTGGCCTTGAAATAGTTTTAAACGAGTATACGCTACAATTTCTCCAGTCCACTTTTCACGCAAGACCGCATGTTCACAACCAAAATCGTAAATATCTTGGTCTAAGTTATCTTCAAACTTGATTCCGAATTGTTGACTAAATTGTTGTGCACGAAACCGTTGTACATCTTGTAATTCTTTTAAATTATCAACCCACTCAAAACGAAATTGCGTCTGATTTATTGCTTTATGACGATTTAAAGGTAAAGTCCAGGTTTGGCGATATTGATTAAATTTTTCCAGCATAATGAACGCTCCTAGTGACACTCCCTACACTAGTCAAAGCTCATGACAAAAAAATGACCAAATCAAGATGGTATAAAAAAAGACCACCTAGGGTGATCTTTTTATTGAGAATAATGGATTTCTTAAGCTGTTTTAGTTCGGTTAGAAATCAGCGTTCCAACACCATGATCAGTAAAGATTTCAAGTAATGTTGCATGTGGCACGCGACCGTCAACAATATGCGCACTCACAACGCCGCCTTTAACGGCATCAAGCGCACAGCCTACCTTAGGAATCATACCGCCATAGATCACACCTGTTTCAATGAGGCGATCAACTTCTTGTGTCGTAAGGCCAGTTAACAGATTTTTATTTTCATCAAGCACACCGCTAATATTGGTGAGCAAAATTAATTTCTCAGCGCCTAATGCTTCTGCAACCTTACCTGCAACTAAATCAGCGTTAATATTATAAGTATTGCCTTCTTCATCTACACCTAGCGGCGCAATAACTGGAATAAAGTCACTTTGGGTGAACATTTCCAATACATCTGTTTTAACGCCTGTCACTTCACCAACCATACCCAAGTCGATATGTTTGATAGAACCATCTTCTTCTTGCTTTTCCATAAGCAATTTGCGGGCACGAAGTAAATTACCATCTTTACCCGTTAAACCAATCGCACGTCCACCGTGTTTATTAATCAGGTTAACGATTGATTTATTTACACTGCCGCCCAACACCATTTCAACCACTTCCATGGTTGCAGCATCAGTTACGCGCATACCGTCAATGCGGTCAGATTCACGGCCTAACTGCTTTAAGAATGAGTCTACTTGTGGTCCACCACCGTGAACAACAATCGGATTTAATCCTACAGTTTTAAGTAAAACGATGTCTCGGGCAAATGAACTTTCAAGCTCTGGATCAGTCATTGCGTTGCCACCGTATTTCACCACCAGCGTTTTACCAGTAAAGCGTTGAATATACGGCAAAGCTTCAATCAAGATTTTTGCTTTGTCGACACCGATATGCTGATGTTGTGGCATTACGCCTCTCCTTACTTAGGCCTCTGAAAGTTCTTGTGCAATTTGCGGATAGTGTTCTTGCAACATATCTACAAATTTTTGCTGGATTTCCTTTAATCGTAAAGGATTATCCGCATCAAATCGTACTGTAAAGTATTCACCAGTATTTGATGCTCGAATAATGCCAAAACCATCATCAAAATCAAGACGTACGCCATCAATTTTACTAATACGTGCCCCTAAGCGATGACTTAAAATCTCAATATCTTGTAATACATACTTTGGATCAGACTGATAAGTACCAATATAGGTATCTTCTGTACAACATCTTTCTGGATATGGAGCAAATAATTCAGAAATTGTAGCGGCATCAGATTGGGTAAAATACTCCATTACTCGTAATGCAGCATATAAACCATCGTCGTAGCCAAAACCACGGCCATCATTAAACACATAATGACCTGCATATTCTCCACCAAAAATGGCACGGCCATTCGATTGAGATAAATAAGCTCTTAGGAAACTACTTCCCGTGCGGATCATTTTTGCTTTTCCGCCAAGTTTCTCGACGGTCTCTTGAACCATACGTGAACATTTCACATCAAAAACAATTTCTTGCTCTGGGTGCTGCTCAAGGCACATTTGCGCAAAAAGCGACAATAAGCGGTCTGCTGTCAATATCTGTGCTTTTTCATCGACTAAAACAACACGGTCTCCATCGCCATCAAGAGCGATGCCAATATCCGCCTGCTGCTCGACCACGGCTTTACGTAAATGAGTTAAATGTGCCGCATGTGAAGGGTCTGGTGCGTGATCTGGAAACTCACCATTTGGATTGGTGCGTAAAGCAATGACTTCACAACCCATTTTTTCTAAGATTAGTTTTGAACAATGCCCGGCTGAGCCATGCAAACCATCTAAAACAACTTTTAAAGGACGTTTTAACTGAATATCTTTAAAAATAGCTTGTTGGTATTGTTGGCAAAATTCAGCTTTAAATTGCGGTAAGGTTAACTCAAGTACAGAAATTGAATGAGATGGTACATAAGTTTGAGCTTCTTCACCCACCTGCTGAATCATTTCTGGAGACGGCGGTTCACCCTTTAAAATCCACTTAATACCATTGTCAGATTTTGGATTATGGCTTGCGGTCACCATGATGCCATTACCACCAAAATCTCGTGCGATGTAGTACATCATTGGGGATGAACAGCAACCAATATTGGTCACTTTTAAACCTTGTTCTATTAAAATTTCTTCAATTAAGTGTGCATAGGCTGGGCTTGTGAGCCGGGCATCATAGCCAATTACTAATTGAGTTTGTTTTGCTTGTTTGTATTGTTGTGCCAATCCGTAGGCAATTGAACGGACAACGTCCGTGGTTAAGAAAGAAAGTTTGCCTCTAATATCGTAAGCACGAAAAATACTTTTTGGAAATGAGTGTCTTACATTCATAGCGTATCTTCTATTTAAAGATCAATTCGATCTATCGCAAAAACATAGATTATTCAAAATTTTTGAAAGGTTTGTTTGCTAAAAAAGTTAAAAGAATATGAGTAAAGCGTGTTGTAATATAATCCTTTGTAACATTCAAGATGTAAAAAGAAACGCCTGTTCAACAGGCGTTTGATTTTCGTTAATATTTAAAAAAACTTATTGTTTACCTGTATGGCCAAAGCCACCAGCGCCACGTAAAGTTTCTTCAAACTCTTCTACTTGCTCAAATTCAGCTTGTACGACTGGCACTAAAACATATTGTGCCAAACGCTCACCTGGTTCTAAACGGAATGTGGTTTGACCACGGTTCCAAACTGAAACCATCAATTCACCTTGATAATCCGAATCAATCAAACCAACTAAGTTGCCAAGCACGATACCGTGTTTATGACCTAAACCTGAACGCGGTAAAATTAAACCAGCAAAATTTACATCATGAATATAAATTGCCATACCTGTTTTAACTAAAACAGTTTGTCCTGGTTCAATATCAATTGCTTCATCTAAACAGGCACGTAAATCTAAACCCGCTGAACCTGCTGTTGCATATGAAGGTAAAGGCCATTCTTTACCTAAACGCGGATCGAGCAATTTCACTTGAACTTTCATGGGATTTCCTAAAAATTAAAAAAATTAACGCTTTAATAAAGCTTTTAAATTTGCCAGATATTGTTGAGCCTGTTCTTTAGGGTCAACATTAGCCGCAATTTTCTTTTTACGCCCTAACCACTCAAGCTCATCTTGCGGAAGCTCATCAAGGAAACGGCTAGGCGTCATTTGTTTCATCTGTCCACCATTTTTACGCTGTTCCGCTAGAGTTAAAGTTAAACCTTGGCGTGCACGTGTAATTCCCACGTACATGAGACGGCGCTCTTCCTCAATGGTTTCTGCTGCAATCGAGTTTTTGTGAGGCAATAGTTCTTCTTCAAGTCCCATAATGTATACATATGGGAATTCCAGACCTTTTGCTGCATGCAAAGTAAGAAGGTTAACTTTATCTGTATCTTCTTCTTCCTGCTGCTGTTCTAACAGATCGAGCAAAACTAGTTTTCGGATGACACTTTCAATATTCTTTTCATCAACATCTTCAGCACGATTAATCAGATTTTGAATACTGGTAAATAAGTTCTCGATATTATCGAGTTTACTTTTCTCTTGTGCAGGTGTTGCTGACTGTTCTCGAACGTAATCCATATAACCCGCTTCATTCATCATTTGACGAACTTTAGGCACAGGCTCATCATCTTCTAAGAGTTCACGAGTAAATGTCGCGATAAAGTCAGCAAACTCATGAAGCTGTGTTTCTGCCTTTTTAGGAAGCACCATGCTTAAACGCTGGTCAGCAGAAGCACCGAGTAAAGACAAATTATTTTCTTGTGAAAACAAACCTAGTTTCTCTAGAGTAACAGGGCCAATCGCACGTTTAGGCGTATTAATAATTCGTAAGAAAGCACTGTCATCTTCTGGATTAATAATAAGACGTAAGTAACTCATCACGTCTTTAATTTCTGCACGGGCGAAGAACGATGTACCGCCAGAGAGTTTATACGGAATTTGCATTTGACGAAGCTGGGTTTCTAACACACGTGCCTGAAAGTTTCCGCGATATAACACAGCATAATCTTTCCAGTTCTTACCGTTCATCAGTTTATGAGTCAGTAGGTCTTTGACCACGCGCTCTGCTTCATCATCATCATTACGACATGTAATGATTCGGATGACTTCCCCATGCCCTTTATCACTCCATAATTTCTTGTCAAAAATATGTGGGTTATTTTGAATCACACAGTTCGCTGCTTTTAAAATACGGCTGGTCGAACGATAATTTTGTTCAAGTTTAATAATATGTAGATTTGGGAAATCCTGTTTAAGCAAAGCCATATTTTCGGGCTTAGCACCACGCCATGCGTAGATTGACTGGTCATCATCACCTACCGCGGTGAACTGCCCCATTACCCCAACTAAAAGTTTGACCAAAATATACTGCGCGGTGTTGGTATCTTGATATTCATCGACTAATAAATAACGGACACGGTTTTGCCACTTGTCACGTACTTCTGCATTTTCTTGCAATAAGCGTGTTGGCATAACAATCAAGTCATCAAAATCGACAGCATTGTAGGCACGTAAATTACGTTCATAAAGTTGATAAAGATGAGCAAACTGGACATCTTCTGGTGTTTCACAAGTCGAATGCGCTTGTTCAGGCAAAATCAGATCGTTTTTCCAATCTGAAATTTTCTTCATTGCCTTGGCAATTAATTCTTTACTCTCTGCACCCGATAAATTGTCGCGATGCATCAAATCCATCAAAATACGTTTACAGTCGTCTGCATCTAAAATCGAAAAATTAGCTTTTAAAGGTAAATTTTTAAGTTCTAAACGTAAAAGATTTAAACCAAAAGTATGGAAGGTAGAAACAGATAAACCTTTTGCTTCTTCACGCGACAAAAGCTTGGTCACACGTTCTTTCATTTCACGTGCAGCTTTGTTTGTGAAGGTCATCGCGGTTATACGATGCGCAGGAATACGGCAATGTTGCACCAAATAGGCAATTTTACGCGTAATTACCGATGTTTTACCTGAACCAGCGCCAGCAAGCACCAATAAAGGGCCCTGAGTATATTTCATGGCTTCTTCTTGCTTGTTGTTCAATTGACTGGCAGATGACATCGTGTATTACCTCTTGATTTTTCGAGCATGATTATAGTCATCTCTTTTTTAGAATCCCAATAGTAAATCTACGGATATGTATAAATGATGTCTAATAATGCAATTTATGCGCCGCAGAATGTCGTGATTATTTCTTGTACTGCACCCATAAAAAAACCACCCGAAGGTGGTTTTTGAAACAATAAACTAAATCTTATTGTTTAGCATAAATGCTGATTTCTACACGGCGGTTTTGTTCACGGCCAGATGCAGTTGAGTTATCTGCGATCGGGTTAGATGAACCATAACCTTGCGCGTCGATACGGCTAGCAGATACGCCTTGGCTAGCTAAATAACTACGTACTGATTGAGCGCGTGCTTGTGATAATGGAATGTTGATAGAGTCATTACCAGTGTTATCAGTATAACCAGTTACAAGAATTGCACTCTTGTTATCTTCAGCCAAAGTTTGAGCCACTTTGTTCAAAGTTGCGTAGAAGTTTGGCTTGATGTTTGATTTGTTTGTATCAAAAGTAATGCTACCAGGCATGATCAATTGAACAGAACCATCTGGGTTACGGCCAACGTCTACACCAGTACCCGCCATTTGTTGACGAAGTTTTTTCTCTTTCTGGTCAAGATATACACCACCAGCAGCACCAAGAACTGCACCAATTGCCGCAGCACGGTTGTTTTGACGGCTAGAGTTTGCATTTGATTTAGAAATACCATAACCAGCTGCTGCACCAATTAAAGTACCTAATGCGGCTTTATCGTATTCAACGCCACCAAGATTATTACCAGTTGTTTGACAACCAGAAAGAACTACTGCTGCCCCTACCACTGTTGAAATAACTAATGCACGCATTGCATGCCTCCTCACTTTGTGTGTTTTGTTGTCTGAATGAATAATGAAACAAAAAGGAAGTATAAAACATTGATATTTTGTTAATAATAAACAGTTTAGTTATGTTTTTGTAATATTTTGATGCACTTTAAGATGCTAGCTCATCACAATTTCTTCATTGTTGTCTAAGATAACGTTGTATTTCATATTATGACAGTTATAGTTGAACAACTTTTCTATGGATTTGAGACATTCGGGGTCTTTTATATGTCAACTGCACCCAATAAACAATCTGCGCTAAAAAAAATTACACGTGGACTCACTGTAGGTACAGTCATTACAGGAAGTACTTTTTTTCATGGTCCTCCTGTTCTTGCATTAGGTCTGACCAAGCTTTTAAAAAAATCATCAAAAATAGATGAAACTAATATTCAAATTACAAATAGCTGGTTAGGGGTAAATAATTGGTTAATTGACCATGTTCTACCCAATCTAAAATGGGACATTACCATTGATGAAGGACTTGATCTGAATATGCAAGGTCGTTATCTCATGACCTGTAATCATCAAAGTTGGGTTGACACAACTGTAAATCAATATTTCGGTTTAACCCGTATGCCCCTTACCCGTTTCTTTACTAAATGGGAACTCATCTTTATTCCTTTTGTTGGGCAAGCATTTAAAATTTTAGGCTTCCCAATGATGAAGCGTCACACTAAAGAACAGATCGCTAAGAATCCTGAACTTAAAGACCGTGACATGATGGAAGCACGTAAAGCTTGTGAGCAGCTTTTAAGTCAGCCCTTCACTCTATTAAATTATTTGGAAGGGACTCGTTTTACTCAAGAAAAACATGACCAGCAAAAATCCCCTTATAAGCATTTGCTAAAACCCAAAGCAGGTGGCTTGGCGCTTGCATTAAACATCTTGGGTGACAAAATCGATGCCCTAGTTGATATGACCATCGTCTATCCTGATGGCGTACCGGGATATAGCGATTTCTGGCTTGGGGATGTTTCTAAAATTGCGGTTAACTTACGTAAAATTGAAATTCCAGACTGGGTACTTGGCGGCAACTATGAAGATGACGCGGCTTATCGTGAACGTTTCCAGCAATGGGTTCATGACATTTGGACCGAAAAAGATCAACTTATTGAGCAAATGAAATCTCAATATACCACTGCAAATATTTAAGAAAGCACCCGTTATTATGCAAAACAGTTCTGGGAAAAAAACGAAATACCATCATGTAGACCCAAACAGCCTTTCATTTAAGCTGTTTTTGGTCTACGACATCTTTATGGTGTTTATTATCATTTTTAACTTGTTCTGTCTTGCGACTAATTTCTTTTTAATGAGCAGTATTGGGGCATGGTTCTTCGAACATATTCACTTGCCCCAAGTACTCAGCTTTTATCGTACTTCACTACATCCGTGGGTGATTACATCAGAAGCTTGGTTTATTGGTTTTTTAATTATTGAGCTGCTTGTACGCTGGGCTATTGCGATCATCAACAAGCACCATAAGCGTTGGTTCTTTTTCCCGTTTATTCACTGGTATGAAATTTTAGCTATTATTCCTCAGCTCCGTTTTTTACGCTTATTCCGCGCTGGGATTATTGCTTATCGCTTACATGAGTTGGGCTATCCAGTTGTTCCTGAAAGCTGGCGAAAAACTGGGCTATTTTATTATCGCGTCGTAATGGAGGAATTATCTGACCGCGTTGTAATTACCGTGATTGATGGCATTAGATATGAACTTGAAACCAGTTCTAGCCATAAACAGATTATTCATGACTTGGTTAATCATCATCGTGAGCAATTTACTGTCGCTCTAACCGCATTATTACAAGAATCTTTAGCCACCGCTTTAAAAGAACAAAAGCCTGCCATTACAAAAGGTGTGGGCAAAATTGTAGATCAAGCCATTATTGATACGCCTGAGCTAACTCAATTATTACGCTTAATTCCTTTAGTCGGTGGCCGCATTGAACAGCAAATTCAAAGCATTGGTCAAAGATTAGGTGAAAATATTAGTGCAGGTTTAATTGAACCTTTAATTGAGGGATCTCAAGATGCTCCAAATCCTACTTATCAATTAATTTCTCAAAGAGTAAGTGAAATCAATATTAATAATCGTCAGCTTGAGCAATTGGTTGAATCTGTCGTGTTCGAGACACTGGAGTCTGTACGTAAACAAGTCAAGGTCAAACAATGGCAACAAACCCTTGCGGAGTATGATCGAATCAAAGAATAAGCATTTATTTAATTTTTTATGAATCACGCTAGAGAATTGGCACGAATTGTTCTAGCATTTGCCCTATTTACAATAAACTTAACGATATTACAGCTCGTTTAACGCCTTGAAGGAAGACTTATGGCTGATATACGGATTACCGGCAGAATGGTTAACTTTAGCAGGATAACCTTCGATACCAATGATCATGATGTGATCCGCCAGCAATTATCAAATATTTTAAATGAAGGTTCCTATCAAGGAACTTTAGTGATTATTGACAGTACAGTTGAGCAAGAGTTAATTGCATTGATTCAACTTCTGGTGAGCTTGGGTTTACAACCAATGGCGGTAATCGACGGTATTTTAGGAGATGAGGCTCGCGCTATTCAATTCCCTGTTTTACCGGCAGATCAACCCTTACAGCGCATTAAAGCGACAGCTGAACAAGTGGCTATTGTGGAAAAACCTGCTACAGCTCCTGCCTCGTCTTCAGCAGAAACAAAAAAACCACTAAACAAGATAGCGGTCGCTCATATTACCTCTTATCATGATGAAATTTTGCGTACAGGCCAATCCCTTGTACAAGATAACGGCGATATTATTTTAAAGGCTGGCATGAATAGTGGTTCCGAGGTGATCGCTTCAGGAAATATACATATTTATGGCACAGTTCGTGGTAGAGTCATTGCTGGTGCGGGCGGGCACGCAGCTGCACGCATTTTTTGCCAATCTTTAGAGGCTGAGCTCGTTTCCATTGCCGGAACGTATTGTGTCGCAGATGATATCCCTAAACATGTGGTAAAAAAACCAGTACATATTTATTTAAATGAAAAGCAAGAGCTTGAATTTGAAGCTCTAGAACTTTAATTTATTAAGCAAATCACCAAAAAACAGCCCTTTTAAGGGTGTATGACCATAATAGGAGTGGATTCGGTGGCCAAAATTGTTGTCGTAACATCAGGCAAAGGTGGTGTAGGTAAAACTACAACGAGCGCATCTTTTGCAACAGGTTTAGCCCTTCGTGGTCATAAAACTGTTGTGATTGATTTTGATGTAGGCTTACGTAACCTTGATTTGATTATGGGTTGTGAGCGTCGTGTTGTATATGATTTCGTTAATGTTATTAATAATGAAGCACGTCTGCAACAAGCCCTTATTCGCGATAAAGATATCGAAAACCTTTATATTTTACCGGCTTCACAAACACGTGATAAAGATGCGTTGAGCGACGAAGGTGTTGCTCGAGTTATTGATGAGTTATCTCAAGAGTTTGATTACATCATTTGTGACTCACCTGCTGGGATCGAGCGTGGCGCGATTTTAGCCATGTATCATGCAGATGAAGCAATCATTGTAACAAACCCTGAAATCTCTTCAGTACGTGACTCTGACCGTATTATTGGTATGTTAGATAGCAAAACCAAGAAAGTTGAACACAACGAAGGGCGTATACGTAAACATTTATGTATTACACGTTTTAACCCGGAACGTGCTGACCGTCAGGAAATGCTGACAATTGATGATATTTCTAAAGATATTTTACGCGTACCGACATTAGGTGTTATTCCAGAATGTCCAAGTGTATTACAAGCATCAAACGAAGGTAAGCCAGTTATTCTGTATTCAGAAACTAAAGCTGGTCAGGGGTATGATGATTTGGTTGCACGCTTCCTTGGCGAAGACCGTCCTTATCGACACATCACAGCTCAACCTAAAGGCTGGTTAGCACGACTATTTGGAGCGTAGATATGGCAGGATTCTGGAGTAAATTATTTAGCAGCGAAGAAAAACCATCAAGTGCTCAAACTGCCAAAGATCGTTTGAAAGTTATTGTTGCTTCTGAACAAGGTTTAGGCCGCCGTTTAAGCCAAGACAAAATTGATCAGATGAAAAAAGAAATCATGCAAGTGGTTAGTCGTTATGTTAGCGGTGTAGGTGAACAGCATATCCAAATGCAAGTTCGCTCTGAAGCTAATATCGAAATGTTAGAAATGAATATCAATTTACCTGAAGAACGATAATTCTATTTCTGACTATTCAATAAATCAGAATCAAGGCAAAATAACGCAAGTTATTTTGCCTTTTTTAAAATGAGGAGATTGTCATGGCATTATCACAGCCAGCAACTTTCAATGAAGAATGGTCCGATGAGCGTGTTTTTGCCTACCTCAACCAACTTCCTCCAAGTGGTGTGAATGCAGATTTTCATGTGCTCTACCATGCATTCAAACATATGCGCCCAACAGACTATGAGCGTCTTTTAACGCAATTTATTGCGGATGGGCGTGATATTAATGCCAAAGACCCTGAAGGCCAACGCATCCATGATGTAATTGCTAAGTTTCCGCGTCAATCAGCACCATTTTTAGAAGTTCTAGCAAAGTTTGCCTAGCTTTTCTATTTGAATAACACTGCATAATCTATCCTAGAAAAACTTAAGAGATAGATTATGTGGTTTATTCAATTACCTAAATTATTTACATTTATTACAAATAATCTTAAAGTCATCAATACCATTTAATTCTAAATATAAATTTATGAACCCAGAACATATTAATTTAAAACAAACACAATCCATCCAGTCAAATCATATAGAAAATTTAAAAATTATTAGTGTTAATAAGTTTATCTTTCTATCCTTAATTTCGTTTGGCTTATACCCAATTTGGTGGATGTTTAAAGCATGGCGATTTTTTCTAATCAAAGATAAGTTAAATATTATGCCTGCTGCTCGTGCAATTTTTTCTATATTCTTTTTATATTCACTATTTAATCACATAAAAAAATACGCAAAAGAACAAGGGTATACTAATGATTTCTCTTCAGGTTGGATGTATCTAGGATATCTCATTACATCTTTACTGGTTGGCTTACCTGATCCTTACTGGCTTATCTCGCTCTGCAGCATTATATTTTTAATCCCAGCCTTTAAAGCGTTGAACTATGCACAAAAACAACTAAATACGACAATTGAGCAAGAAAAATTCAATACACCTCAAATCATTTTAATTATTATAGGATCTATCATGTGGCTGCTGATTCTTTTCAGTTTTATTATATTATTCCTATATCAATGATCTAAAATTTAGCAATTAAAAAAGCCTCTAAAAGAGGCTTTTTTCTTATCTAGACTTATCGATTACCAATCAGGAAAATACCAAATACGGTAAAAATACCACCCGAAATACCATCAATCCATTTTGAAAAATTACGATAAGCTGCTCTAAAACTTGGTAACGAGAAAATAAAAGTCACAAAGCAGAACCATAAAATTGTCTCGACTGTTACAATAATAAAGAGTAGCCAGTGAACTTGATCAAGTTGAGGATTAGCTAAAAATAAAGAGAAAACACTACCAAAATAAATAACAGCTTTTGGATTTGATAAATTGGTTATCAAACCTTTAATAAAAAATAAGTAAGGTGCTTTTGGGAGCTCAACAGCAACATTGCCCTCTTGCTCATTTTTTGAAAAAGCCGAACGTAGCATCTGATAGCCCAACCAACATAGATATAAGCCACCAGCAATGAGCAATCCTTGCTTTAACCAAGCCATTTTCTCAAATATAAGATTTAATCCCATCAGTGCCAAGCACGCCCAAAACATAACACCCGCCGTTATACCAGCAACGACCAGCATAGCGTCTTTACGAGACCGGCTAATGGCAGTTTGAGATACAAGGAAAAAATCAGGCCCGGGAGTAATAAGTGCGCAAAAGTGAATAAAGGCTAAAGTAATCAGAGCTAATAGCATGTCTTTCTCCTAATTTAATTCATTGTTATTTATTTAGGGAAAATACATTAGCATTTTTTTACTAGACGATAAAATCTTTAAGTCATTTATAAATAGGTTCACTTTATTTAAGTTATAAAAAAGCCTCCGAAGAGGCTTAAATTGTATTGTCTTAAACTAGAATATCCCGCTTACCATTAGGACCCATTGAGCTCACAATGCCGTTCTCTTCCATTTGATCAATAATACGAGCAGCACGGTTATAACCAAGACTAAATTTGCGCTGTAGCGAAGATGTAGATGCTTTTCGAGTTTCTAATACGAATGACACACATTGATCATAAAGTGCATCTCGGTCAGAACCGCCTTCACCCTCTTCAAAGCCACGTGACGCTGGCTCTTCATCAAATGGTGTCAAGATTTCATCAATATAATCTGGTTCGCCACGCTCACGCCAAGCATCACAGATACGGTTTACTTCATCATCACTAATGAAAGCACCATGCACACGTTCCGGCTCAATTTTACCTGGTCCTAAGAACAGCATATCACCATGACCTAACAAGTCTTCTGCTCCACCAGCATCCAAAATAGTACGCGAGTCAATTTTACTATTTACACGTAGTGCTACACGCGTTGGAATATTGGCTTTAATCAAACCGGTAATAACATCAACAGATGGACGTTGAGTTGCAAGCAATAGGTGAATACCAGCAGCACGAGATTTTTGCGCCAAACGGGTAATCATTTCTTCTGCTTTTTTACCCACTTGCATAATCATGTCGGCGAACTCATCCGCAACAATGACAATAGATGGTAATGGCGTTAAACGAGGTGCACGTTCTTGTGTCGCTGAATCACTTGGCTTCCAAGTCGGATCAATTAAGTCTTCACCATTCGCAATCGCTTCTTCAACTTTACGGTTATAGTCACTTAATTTACGAATTTTTAAGAACGACATAAGTTTATAACGACGTTCCATTTCATTCACACACCAGTTTAACGCACTTACCGCATCTTTCATGTCAGTAACGACTGGAGTTAATAAATGTGGAATATCATTATAGTTTGCAAGTTCGAGCTGTTTTGGATCGATTAGAATTAAACGTAGTTGGTCAGGCGTATATTTAAGCAACATCGATAAAATCATCGAGTTTACTGCAACTGACTTACCAGAACCTGTCGTACCAGCAACCAACATATGCGGTGCTTTCGCCAAATCAGTGAGTACAGGGTTACCCGAAATATCTTTACCCATCGCCATACTAATTAATGCACTTGGGTCGCGATATGTTGGTGTTTCCAATAACTCAATCAAACGTACCATTTCACGGGCACTGTTTGGCACTTCAATACCAATATATGGTTTACCAGGAATGACTTCGACCACACGTACAGATGCCATCGACATTGAACGCGCCAAGTCACGCGAGATATTCGTGACCTTAGAAGCTTTAACACCGGGTGCCAAATCTAACTCAAAGCGAGTTACAACTGGTCCTGGTTGAGCCTCTACTACTTGAGCTTTTACGTTAAATTCTTGCAATTTAATTTCAAGCAATTCAGACAAACGTGAAAGTTGCTCTTCAGTAAAGTTGACTTTCTTATTTGGATCAACCTTATCGAGTAAATCAAGACCTGGTAAAGTTGGCAAATCCAAACGCTTTTTGGCAACTTGCATTGCACGAGACATTGGGCGGCCTGATGCATCTGTTAACGGCGCATCAAAATCGAAATCGTCTTCATCAAAATCAGAATTTTCCTGCGGTTTCCCAGCAGTCTCCTGCCAAGCCTCAATAAACTCTTCTTTTGAAAGTTTGTCGGCCTGTATAGTCGTTTGGATAGGAGCTTTTACAAATGCTGAAGATTGCGCATAACTACTTGCTCTTACAGGTTCAGCTGGAGCAATGTCTTCATCTATTAATAAATCATCAAAATCTTCAAAGACTTGTTCGTTTGCTAAATTTTTAGGTGATTGATTTAAATTTGAAATATTTGAAGATGTTTCGTTCGCAATATTAACAGATTGCGAAGTTGGTTCCGTCTCTATATGGTGATCTTGAACAAATGGTGTATGCACATCTGTTGCAGTTTTACTGTTTGGAACCGCGGCAAGCAACTCATCAAAAATCTCATCATCATTCCAATCAAGACCATGTAAGTCTTGTTTAGATGATGGTTGATTTTGATTTACTTGAGAAATTGTTTGCTGAAATTGCTCATGAGTAGGAACTTGTTCTATCTCTGTCGAATCATCAGCAGCTCTTAAAAGCGCATCAATTTCTTGCTTATGACTCGCATCATCACGCTGTAAAGCACGCCATACTTCGCCAGTCGCAACTAAACGTTGGCTATCTCGTTCAAGTTTATGGGCCTGTTCAAGCGTATGCTCAAAGTTCTGAGTATTTGCAACTGGTGTATCTGCAACAGGTTCAGGTCGGCTCTGCTCTTTCGCTAGCACATCTGCAAATAAGCGCTCAGCAACCGCATCATGTCGCGTTGTGGTAGATTGCGGTTGAGTTGATTCAGATTGAACTGATGCTTCTTTCTCATCTGAAGCATTCGCATTCGTCTCTGCATTATCAGCAACTTTAACCGCGGCTGCTTTGTTGGCAGGTTGAGTTGTTAAGTCATAATCCGATTCATTCGGAGATACGTTCTTATAAAATAAATCTTGTAAATAACTTGGTGTCGCTTTGAGCGTAACCCATGTTTTACTCCATTGCACCCCAAATGCAAGTGTAAACAAGACTACCCCGAAAACCAGCAAAAATAAGGTCGCACCGTAAATTGTTAACAATTGAGATAGGCTTTGACCTAACTCATAACCAATAATTCCCCCAGCTGCATTATCTAAAGTATCTGCCGGCACATTCCAATGTAAATAAAGTAAGCTAGATACAACTAGAATTAAGAAGAATTGTGCAGCATAACGAAATGGGCGGTTTAGGAAACTACGTGGCCACCAAACCTGAATTGCTTCAATGAAAAGGAAAATTGGAATAAGCAAACTTGCCCATCCTAAAAAACCAAACAGCAAATCTGCAATCCATGCGCCAGCAATACCACTTGCATTGGATACTTGCTGAGTATCACTGGAAATATGCATCCAGCCCGGGTCAAATGGTGTATATGTTACTGTTGCCAGAAACATATAAATACCAAAAGAAACCAAGAATAATGTCATCAATAAGCGCTGTGCATAAACACTTGACACCGCAGTCATATACTGTCCTGTAACCCATTTAATTATTGGTTTAGAGATGTGAAGAACTACATTTTAGATCTTCAACGAATGAACTTTATATTATGCACCTGTTCTTACAAAAAAGGTGCATGATTCTTTACAGTTGTTGTTAACATAAGGCACTTCTATATTGTTATATAACTTAATTCGATTGACCTGATCAATATTATCCACATTGATTTAACGCTATTGATCGGCAAATTCACGTATAATTTTCAAAATTCTCGAAATAAATAAGGATACCCTCAATGAGTGCTCGTCATTCTCGGTTAATTATTCTCGGTTCTGGCCCTGCGGGCTATAGTGCAGCAGTATATGCAGCGCGTGCAAACCTTAAACCTACTTTAATTGCAGGTTTACAACTAGGTGGGCAACTTACAACAACAACCGAAGTTGACAACTGGCCGGGCGATCCTGAAGGTTTAACAGGTCCTGCATTAATGGATCGTATGCAAGCACATGCTGAACGCTTTGGTACAGAACTCGTCTATGACCATATTAACGAAGTGGACTTAAGTGTACGTCCTTTTGTTTTAAAAGGTGATATGGAAGAGTACACATGTGACGCTTTAATTATTGCAACTGGCGCTACAGCTCAATATCTTGGTCTAGAGTCTGAACAAAACTTTATGGGTCAAGGTGTAAGCGCATGTGCAACATGTGATGGTTTCTTCTACAAAAACCAAAAAGTAATGGTTGTTGGTGGTGGTAACACAGCTGTTGAAGAAGCACTTTATTTATCAAATATTGCTTCACATGTAACGTTAGTACATCGCCGTGATACTTTACGTTCTGAAAAGATTTTGCAAGATCATTTATTTGCCAAAGAAAAAGAAGGCAAAATCAGCATTATCTGGAACCACGAAGTTGAAGAAGTATTGGGTGACAATACTGGCGTAACCAGTGTTCGCCTTAAATCAACTCAAGATGATTCTAAGCAAGACGTAGAGGTTCATGGTCTGTTCGTAGCAATTGGTCACAAGCCAAACACTGGAATGTTTGAAGGCCAGTTAAACCTACGTGATGGCTACATCCAAGTGCAAAGCGGTACCTCTGGTAATGCAACAGCGACTTCTGTAGCTGGTGTTTTTGCTGCTGGTGACGTCGCTGACAGCATTTATCGCCAAGCGATTACTTCTGCTGGGTCTGGCTGTATGGCGGCTCTAGATGCTGAAAAATATCTAGATAATCTTTAATTAATAGATTTCTAGAGTTTTAAAACAGCCGTTCTTATAACGGCTGTTTTTTTAGAATAATGACTAGCTGACATATATTAATTTTTATAGCATAACCTTAAAGCTCATCTTATTTTATTTTTATGAATACACTTCCACTTTCTCAATTCATTTTTCCTGATCCCATTGAAGCCGATCCAGATGGGCATGGTTTAATTTGTATCGGAGCGGACCTCTCCCCTTCTACCCTATATGAAGCTTATACGCATGGTCTTTTTCCTTGGTTTAATGAAGATGAACCTATTTGTTGGTGGAGTCCAGAACCTCGTTGCGTGATCTACCCTCAAAACTATAAACCAAGTAAATCACTCATTCGGAACATGAAAAAGTACGATTACACCATTACGATAAATCATGCCTTTGAACAAGTTATTCGCTCTTGCTCTTTGCCAAGAAGTTATGCAGACGAAACATGGATTAGTGAAGATATTATTCAAGGCTACTGCGAGATGTTTAATGCTGGTTATGGTTACAGTATTGAAGTATGGCAACAAGAGGAGCTTGTAGGAGGTTTATACGGTGTTACGATTGGCAAAGGGTGTTTTGGTGAGTCAATGTTTAGCAACGAAACCGATGTTTCAAAAATGGCTTTTTATACATTAATGCTCATTGGACAAGAAAATCAGCTACCATGGATAGACTGCCAACTCGTAAACAGTCACTTAATTAGTCTGGGAGCCAGTACACTTTCTCGTCAAGACTACTTAAAATCGTTACAAGATGTAATTATTCACCCCTCTATCAATTGGAAAAAGTATCAAGAACGTGTATTTTCAAGTAAAACAATAGCATTAGATGCAAAATTAATGGAATGATAACAGGAGGGACCAATCATGAAATCATATCACCCGAAGTCCCTTTTAAATGATCTGCAGTATTATATTACTCCACCTCATGATTGCAGCTACTTAGAAAATAAATCTGCACGCATGGTGTTTTTAGACCCTATCCATCGAATTGATGTGGTCACTCTTTCAGAACTTTCTCGTTTAGGCTTTCGCCGTAGTGGCGACTTTGTTTATCGCCCTGAATGTCACTTATGTAGACAATGTTTGTCTTGTCGTGTTCCAGTTGCCGATTTTCAAATGAACAGCATGCAAAAAAAAGCATGGAAACGAAATCAAGATCTCACCATGACTGTTCTGCCTACGCGACAAGCAGCACAAATTCATTATGATTTATACGAACGCTATATTAATGAACGCCATGCAGATGGTGATATGTTTCCACCAAGTCTAGATCAGTTTGAAAAGTTTTTAGTACATAGCTGCACAGATAGTTTTTTTCTTGAGCTTTGGAAAGACAATCGGCTCATTAGCGTTTCTACTTGTGATTTAATGGATGATGGACTATCGGCTGTCTATACATTCTTTGATCCCGATGAGCATCGTAGATCACTTGGTGTTTACTCTATTCTTAACCAAATTGAATATGTGAAATCGCTCGGTTTAGAATATCTCTACTTAGGCTATTGGGTGCCTCATTCAGCCAAAATGAACTATAAATCGCAATATACCCCTTTAGAACTTCTGCTCGATGGGCAATGGCGCCGTTTAAACAGATCATTATCACCAGAAGAAATTCAACAGCTAGGTACATCTCTTATGACTACGTTACCTTCTGAATGGAATAATTTAATCATTAAATAAAGATGCGAAATCATCTGTACAGGTTTTTACCATAATGACCGCATGTTCCCGCCCACCATCTTGGGTAGGATAATAATTGCGACGCAGATCAATTTGGTGAAAGCCTGTTTTTTCATATAAACCAATAGCGGCTTTATTACTTTCACGAACTTCTAAAAAGATTTGTACTGGCTGATTTTCCAATTTTTCAATTGATGCACTTAATAACTCATATCCTAAACCCTGCCCTTGCATTTTAGGATCAACTGCCATGAGTAATAAATTAGCTTCATCTAAAACAGGCTGTAAAATACAAAACCCAACTACTCTGTTTTGTGACTCAATCACTGTACATTGATAAGAGTTCAAAGATTCAATAAATTGCTGTCTTGACCACGGATGGGTCTGAACTGATTTTTCAATTTGAACGACAATATCCACATCAGTGTTTTGCATAATACGAATCATGAGTTTCAACGCAATGAAGATTCTAAAGTAGTGCGTATTATAAAAACTTCCCAAGAAAAAACGAGTAAAAAAAAGGACAATTGAATTGTCCTTTTTTCAGTATTTTTTAAAGACCTAATTTTTCACGCCAAGTTGCTAGCAATGCTGTGGTATCCGAATCATTTGGATGAAATTTTGGTCTTAAAAAATCAAGTAACTCTGGAATTTGACGAGTCATAAAACCTTTACGACCATACATGAACTTAAGCATGTACTTCGTATCTTTCCAAGTTAATTTTTCGTCAGTTTTAAGTAACTTAGCAGTAAAATAAGACTGAGTTGCGAAGATTAATGCCATTGCAATAATCAAGGCTGTTGAACGCATAAAATAAGCTTTCGGACCTTGTCCGTACATACTTGTATACACATCAAATGCCACAGCTTTATGTTCATTTTCTTCAACTGCGTGCCACATCCACAAATGATACATAGTGTCGTCTTGGAACATAGCCTGAATTTCAGGATTTTGTAAAAGTTCAGCTGCAATGGTCGATGTAAAATGTTCTAGTGCACATGTTCCAGTCAAATCAATCATTTCTTTGGTATAGCCAAAAGGTTTCATTAATTTGGTTACAACAGCTGTACCCATCTTAATGACTTTTCCAGTTTGCTTTTCCATATGGCGCACATCATAACCATAAGCCTGTGCTGAAGCATTAAATGCTAAATGCTCTTTGGAGTGCATCGCTTCTTGACCAATAAAAGCACTAATTTCTTTTTGAAGATCTGGATCAGCAAGCTTTGGATCATTTCGAACAGCACGCGTACTATTTACAAAGAACTGCTCACCTTCTGGAAAAAGGGCCGATAATGCTGTCATAAAATGTGTTAATGCTGCATCATAATTTGCCCAATAACGTGGGACCTGAGCAAATTCAAAATCCATACGACGCACAGGGAAACTAGCGCCAGCACGATTGGAAATATTTACCTTAGCATTCATCTCAGACTCCTTTTAAGTGAATAGCTAATTCACATATAACTTTATTTATTTTCTTAATATTTATAATCATACGTCTTTCGATGTACCAATTAAGTGCAGATGAGGACAGAGAAATATCAGATGAGGTCATTCATAGACACATAAAGGTGCAATATCTGCTCCACGATCTCTTTAATATAGTTATAGAAAAATAAAAAAGGGCCACTATCGGCCCTTTATAAATTATGAATTAAAACTATAAACCTAATTTTGCTTTCCATGTTTTCAATAGACCAACGGTATCTAGGTCATTTGGATGAAAGCCAGGTTTAAAGTAAGCTAACATTTCTTTAGCCATACCACTAATAATACCTTTAGATGGGCTATATCCGTATTTATAAATTACTGATAGTTCATCTAAATTCAACTTGTTGTCTTGCTTTAATAAACGAAGCACAAAGGATGACTGGATTAAAAAGATTAAAGTCATAGCAAATACTAAAGAACTGGTTCGTAACGCATAAGCTTTTATGCCTTTACCAAACACACCTTCGTACACGTCATAAGCTACGGCTTTATGCTCATTTTCTTCAATCGCATGCCAATACCACATTGTTGACATTGTCTCATCTGTCATAAGCTCTTGAATGTGCTTATTGACCAATAATTGCGACGCAATAGTAGCGGTAAAATGCTCAAGAGCCGTTGTAGCAGTCAAGTCAACCATTTCTTTTGTCATACCGAAAGGTTTGACAATTTTTACAAAAGTTTTAATTGCTGTTTGAATTGCCGTATCGGTAAATTTCTCTAACGTTTCTACATCATGACCAAACTTTTGAGCAGAAGCGTTGAAGTTTACATGCTCTTGAGTATGCATTGCTTCTTGCCCAATGAAAGCACTAATCTCTTTTTGGAGTGCTTCATCATCTTTAATCGCTGGGTGATAACGTACTGCTCGTACACTATCTATAAAGAATTTCTCACCAGCCGGAAACAATGCTGACAATGCAGTCATAAAATGTGTGAGTCCAGCAGAACCATTCATCCAATATTCTGGTACATCATTAAAGTCAAAATTCATACGACGCACTGGAAAGCTTGCACCTGCACGATTCGTAATATTCACTTTAGCATTCATACCCAAAGCTCCTTAGTAAGTAACCCTAGTTACTCAAACTTTATTGTTCGTTTTCTTGATTCTTATCATACAAAGTTAATAAAAAGGGTTAAGGGGAAATAAGGACATTGAAATATCAGTTAGGGCCAGCATTTATAGTGATTGTTAGACAATTAAATATAAAAAAAGCGCTCTAAAAAGAGCGCTTTTTTTCACTGAAAGTGATTATGCAGTTACTTTCGCAACAACACCAGCACCTACAGTACGACCACCTTCACGG
>NZ_JBQENP010000021.1:0-50853 GCF_052044755.1 Acinetobacter sp. 22512
ATGAGTGTCTATAGTTTACCAAGTTAAAACCTCCTGTTTTCTCAGCACACATCACTTTTGGTGGTGCACCATATTCAGCGCTCATTGGTGATTTTGAATTCGACCGTACGCCTTCTGATATGTATTTGCTTGAGCAAATCTCTCATGTTGCTGCAGCTGCTCATGCGCCATTTATTTCGGCCGCTAGCCCAAGCATTCTTGGTCTAGAGTCATTTACAGATATTGATCGTCCTAGAGATGTTTCAAAAATCTTTGAAACAGCTGAATATGTACAATGGCGTTCATTCCGTGACAGTGAAGATGCTCGTTATGTTGCTTTAACCTTGCCACATGTGCTTGGTCGTCTTCCTTATCATCCAAAGGAAGGAACAGCTACTGAAGGCTTCAACTTTGCTGAAGATGTTTCAGGCGCAAACCACAATGAATATTTGTGGATGAATGCTGCTTATGCTTTCGGTACTCGTTTAACAAATGCATTTGATATGCATGGTTGGTGTGCTGCAATTCGTGGTGTTGAGGGTGGTGGTTTAGTCGAAGGCTTGCCTGTACACACTTTTAAAACACAAGATGGCGAAGTGGTATTTAAATGCCCAACCGAAATTGCAATCACTGATCGCCGTGAAAAAGAATTAAGCGATTTAGGCTTTATTCCTTTAGTGCATTGTAAAAACACTGATTACGCTGCTTTCTTTGGCGCGCAATCAACTCAAAAACCTAAAAAATATGACAATGATACAGCAAATGCTAACTCTGCTTTATCGAGTCAAATTCAGTACATCATGGCCGTTTCACGCATTGCTCATTATTTAAAAGCAATGATGAGAGATAAAGTGGGTAGCTTTGCTTCTGCTGGAAATGTTGAAGCATTCTTAAATGAGTGGTTGTCACAGTATGTATTACTTGACGATGGCGCTTCTCAAGAAGCAAAAGCTCAATACCCTCTACGTGAAGCGTCTGTAAAAGTTGTAGAAGACCCTGCTCAACCAGGTCACTACAAATCTGTGGTTTTCTTGCGACCACACTTCCAGCTGGACGAGTTGTCAGTTTCTTTACGACTTGTCACTGAGTTACCTCAGTCCTCAAATTAATAAAGGTCAGCGAAAGAATAACTTTAAATTAAAAATAGGAAAGTTCTAAATGAAAGATATATACGTTGAGTTTCGCGGTAAATACAAAGTTGATGGAGAGTCTCGTGACTCTGAGCACAAAGGCTGGTTAGAAGTTAACTCTTGGTCTCATAACATTCGTCAACCTAAATCTGCTACTTCAAGTAGTGTTGGTGGTCATACTGCTGAACGTGTTGAACATTCAGACATGGTTTTTGTTAAAGATCTAGATGCAACTAGCCCGAAATTATGGGAAGCATGTTCAGCTGGTTATACATTTGATGAAGTACAAATTGACTTCTACCGTGCAAATGGTGATAAGCGCATCAAGTACTTACAAATCAAATTGAAGCATGTTCTAGTTTCTAGTGTAACTCCAACAGTTAATGAAGAAGGTGTTCCAACAGAAGCGTTAGGTTTGAAATACGCAGCTGTTGAATGGACTTACAATCAACAAGATATTAACGGTACTGCTAAAGGTGCTGTTACTAAGAAATGGTCACTTTCTAACAATACTGCTTCTTACGCAGCGTAATTGTTTAAGTGAATATTTGGTGGAGGCTGACTTAAAGTTAGCCTCTGCTGTCTTTAAGCATGCTTGTTGTGAACTCGAATGAATTTAGATCGGCTTTATCCATATGGATTTCGTTCAACTTTGTTTGACCGCTTAATTCCTGAAAGTGAAGATTATGCAAAAGGTCTTTCTATTCAGCAATTAAGAGAATCGGTAGCAAAAGATTTAGAAGACTTACTTAACAGTCGAGTCGCTAAATTGGATCATGTAGTTGATGATTACCCGCTAGTTAAAAAATCTATACTTCAGTTCGGTATTATTGATTTTGTGGGGCTATCTACAGCCAATCCGCTAGATCGTGACAAGATTTGCCAATCTATTGAACAGTCAATTGCAGCTCATGAACCTCGGTTAAGACAAATACGGGTAGAGATGTTGTTGGATGGGCACAATATGGGGGCATTGTGTTTAAGCATTCAGGCTTATCTAAATATTCATCCACTGTATGAACCTGTCGTTTTTGATGCATTGTTAAAACCGACAACGCAGCAATATGTAATTTCAGCGAGAACCTAGGCATAGTGGGTGTGTTGTGATAGAAGAGCTTTTACCTTTTTACGAAAAACAACTACAGGAATTTGGTCAGCAATCTCGTGAATTTGCTCAAAAATATCCGAAAATTGCTCAGCGTTTATCTTTAAATCAAGAGCAGATTGATGACCCGCATATCGAACGTCTTATACAGGCATTTTCATTAATTTCTGCTCGTATTGATAAGAAACTTGCTGATAGTTATGACGTATTTACACGTTCTTTATTTGAGGTGATGTTCCCTCAATACTTACGTCATTTTCCGGCTTGTTCAGTAATAAGCTTTGAAGATATAAATAAAATAAAACAGCTCACAGAAGCGCATATTGTTCCTGCACACACAGTTTTGAAGTCTCGCAGTTTTAAAGGCGTTCAGTGTGAGTTTAATACCACGCAAGAAGTCAAATTACTCCCGATAAGCTTGCAAGCGCTAGAATTCAAAAGTACACCTAGTGCCCATATGCATTTAAGTCAAAATGCGACTTTAACTTTTAAATTTGAAATTTTTAATCATGCTCATGTATGTTTAATAAATGAAAAACTACCTATTTATTTAGATGCAATTTCTAATTTTCCACTTCAAGTACTAGACAGTATTTTTAAGAAGGGAACATCTTTTGCCATTAAAGTAGGGCAGAAAATTGTTGAACTAGATAAAAATCCATTTGAGTTAACAGGTTTTTCCGAGCAAGAAAGTTTGTTGCCACTGGATCAGCATACTCATCATGCTTATCGTTTGCTGATGGAGTATTTTTGTTTTCCTGAAAAATTTAATTATCTAAAACTTGATTTAGGTTTTTTAAAGCGCTTATCTCTAGAAGATAGTAATTTTGAGCTGCTTATACATTTTAAATTAAATTTAAATGATCAAGCTGTAGTGCGAAATTATTCTGAATTAAATGTCGCTAATTTTAAATTGTTTACTACACCAGTTATTAATTTATTTGAAAAATACGCTGAACCACAAAAAATTGTACATAAGCAATTAGAATATCCGCTAATTACAGATGCTCATCATCCTGAGTTTTATCAGGTGTATTCAATTACTGAAATGAATATGGTTCGTGAAAAAACGAGTCAAGAAGAAAGCTATGTTCCGGTGCTGCCTTTTTTTGCCATGAGTCATTATCATGCTGACACAGCACGTTTTTTCTATTCTGTAAACTATCAAAACCTGCAGCCCAATTTTGTCGAAATGGGGTATTCAATTATTTCTAAAAATTTAAATCCTTCGTCAACACGTTCGGATTTTATTAGCACAAAACTATTATGCTCAAATCGTGACTTACCACATGAAGCATTAGGGCAATCTAATAATATATTAAACCTTAATGATAGTAGTTTGGCTCGCCGCGCTATTGTTTTAAAAAGACCTACGAAACCTTATCAATTTGGCCAAAGTCAGAGTGAGCAGTGGCGTGTTATTTCACACCTTTCATTAAATAGTTTAGCTTTAATGAAAGGTGATGCGGTATCTCATATTAAAGAGTTACTTGCTTTATATAATTTACCTTTATCAAAAGAAAATTATCTAATTATTGAATCAATCAAACATCTGGAATTTTCACTTACTCACAAACTTGTTGATGGAAAGCCATTTCCAATGTTTGTAAGAGGAGTAAAGGCAGAGTTACAAATTGATTCATCGGTATTTAGAGGTCATAGCCTATACATTTTTAGTCAGTTATTGAGTCGTGTTTTTAATTTAAAGGTTCAAATTAATAGTTTTGTTGATTTGGTGGTTAAGGATTATTCATCTCAGCAGGAGTTATACCAATGCAGTCAGAACGTTGGTGGCAAGACTCTTCTGTAACAGCTGAGCTCTTTACAAAGCCAAAGTCTTTTGAGTTTATCCAAGCAACACGGCTATTAAGACATGATTCAAGTCGTACAGTTAGTTCATCTTGGAGTGATCATTTTAAGTTTGAGACATCCTTTAATTTAAATTTTCCTGCTACAGAGATTGAAAATTTAGAATTAACGGACGAGCGGATTTATATTACGAATTTAATCGTTGGTCTTACGGGCATACAAGGTGCTTTACCTTATACGTATACGAATAAGATTAAGCAAGCTCCGCGTCAGCAACGAGCTGAGACTAAAGAGTTTCTAAGCTTATTTAATCATAAGCTTACTGCTCAATATGTAGATTCTAGTATTACTTATAATCTACCGATTAGATATGAGATAGAACATAAAAATGACTATTTAGATATTCTGCATGCTTTGAATGGTTATGTGCGTTCGCAGCATCAACAAGCTGATCTTGATGAATATTTTGCAGAATTTTCAGGATTAATGCAGGGGCAAAATAATACAGTTCATGCATTAAAAACGATGCTGTCGTGTATTTTTAAACATGAAATTACGATTAAAGAATTTGTACAAGAATCCTTTAAGTTAGCGAGTGATCAGTTAACAACTTTAGGTGGAAGTCAGCCGAGTCTACTTGGTGTTAATACTTTTTGTGGGGAAACCATTCAGCAGATTGATGGAAAAATTGAAATTCAAATTGGGCCATTAAAACGTCAGCAATATCTCAGTTTCTTACCAAATCAAGAGTTAAGTTTAAAGCTTAAAAAGCTCGTGGAAACTTGGTGTAGTCCAACTTTATTAATAGATTTACGGCTTATCTTGGATGAATCAGAAATACAACCCATCTGCTTAACTCTCAATAACGAGAGTGGTTTAGGGCAGGGTTCTTTTCTCATATCACGACAACCAAAAGTACATAACCATGAAACTTGCTATAGCCTTATTGGAGAGAAAATATGATTAAAAAAATATTACTCTCATTCATTGCTATTTTTTCATTGGTTAGTGGAATTATTATTTTCTACTGGCGTGATGTTCAATATAATCCCGATAAAGGAGATTTTTTTCTTTATTTCTTGCTGCTACCTGCAGTTATTACCTTGGTGATCTTATCGCCATGGTTAATTTATAGCGCTTATACAACGTATAAAGACAAAAAAGAGCAAGCTATAAATCAAGATAAAGATGATGCTAGTCAAAAACAAAACACAGTAGCTGATCAACCATTAGAACAGCTAGACTTTAATATTTACTCTGCTTTTGCTTTACATGCATTAGGTGAGAATGAAAGCATTATTGAGCAGCTACAAAACTTTAAAAGCCCAGAGCTGGATGATCAACTGTTAAATTCTTACGGATTGCCTCTTTTATCTTACCGTATTAAAGATTTGGATGAAGAGAATCGTGAGGAGAGCGAATATGCTTCTCCACGACAAGTTCGTATGATGTCATTAATAAGACAGCAACTCGAACAAAATATAGAAAATTTATATCTTCTAGCTGAGCATTTAAAGCGTTCAACATTATTTTATGAGTCGCAACAAGCCCGTGAATATCATATGCATCCAGCATGGGTAGATCCCGACTCTGAATATGACGATGTTGAAATACCGATCGTAGAAGTTTATCGCTTAAATCGCTTAAATCTTCACATCCTTCTTTCGGAGGATTTGTTACATATCTGGAATGATGACCACAGTAATGAATTAATTTTAGAGTTTTTTACTGAAATTGGTATTTCTGCTCAAAAAATCCATATTGAATATCATTTTTTTGGAGAGCAACTGGCTTACCAAGAGTTAATGCATTTATTAAAGGGTATTCATAAAAGAGAGCATGAGATGTTCTTTTTGGTCGTGGCCGATTCGGAAATTGATCAAGATCTAATTGATGAAAAATCTTGGATGATTAAAGATTATATTCCTGCTGAATTTGCAGCAAGCTGTTTACTCGCAGATCCTTTAGTAAAAATTCAAGAATTAGAACCGACTAAAGCACTGAAAGTGGTAGTAGGTCAACAAGATACAGCGAAGCTTTTTAATAATTTTGAATTTAATGATTTACCTCAGCATGAAGGTGATGAGCCTTATGTACTGATTTTGTCAGATCAGACCGATATAAAAGTTTCGAAGAAATTGCAGCAACACTTTCTTCAAACGCCTGTAGAACCGCATCACTATATTTATGTGAAATCTTCATTAGGGCATACCCAAAATTTAGCTGATATTTATGGCTTTATGCTGAGCATGCATTTCCCTGAACATATCATTCCTATTGTCTTTGGAGAAAATACGGTGTCAGCACATACGTTTGTGCAGAGTATCACTGAAAACTCAGAAGATGATGCGATGGTGTTGAATAACTAATTTAAACTTTGGACTTAGAACGAGAATAGAATGCATACAATTTTAGGCTACTTGTGGCAGTACATCACGAATCCTAAAGCAATTATCGCCTTGTCATTGTTCGTGGCATTGATGTCTTCATATACTTCAATTCCTCGTCATATATTCTGGGCTTTAGCAACTGCCTATGCTTTGGGTCTTATTGTTTATGGTATCTATTGGCTTATTCAACGAAGAAAGCATGCTGCTCAAGGTGAAGAGTTAGCTGAGGCGATCGAAAAAGATAACCAAGCTGAATATGGCAAAAATAAAGATAAAGAAGAGCTTCAGCTAGTTAGTCAACAAATGAAAGAATCAATTCAACTGATTCGTAAATCTAAGTTGGGTGATAAAAAAGGGAATGCTGCATTATATGAGCTTCCTTGGTATATGGTTATTGGTAACCCAGCCGCAGGTAAAAGTTCAGCTATTTATAACTCTGGTTTAAAGTTTCCTTTTGAAGAAACACATCAGAAAATGGTATCTGCTGGCTTAAGTGGTACTCGAAATTGTGACTGGTTCTTCTCTACAGAAGGTATTTTGCTCGATACAGCGGGCCGTTATTCTGTTTATAGCGAAGATCATTCTGAGTGGTTAGGTTTCTTAAATATTTTAAAAAAGAACCGTTCTAAAGCACCAGTTAATGGTTTGATTCTAATTGTTAGTATTGCTGAGCTAATTAGTCAAAGTCCTGAAAACTCATTAAAGCTTGCTAAAAATTTACGTGCTCGTATTCAAGATCTAACCGAACGTCTAGAAGTGGTTGTACCTGTTTATTTAGTCTTTTCAAAAATGGATTTGATTGCAGGTTTTACTGAGTTTTTTGAGTTTTATGAAGCTCAAGAATATAACCAAGCTTGGGGAGCAACGCTTCCATATGAGCAAAATTCTTCTCATAACGCAGTAGATTTGTTCGAAAAACATTACACCATTCTTTACGATGGTCTAAAAGGGGTAAGTTCGACTCATTTAAGTCGCCGTCATTCGCAAAATATCTCACCAAGCGTAATGACTTTCCCATTAGAATTTAAAACACTAAAACCAGCTTTAAAAAGCTTTATTGGTACACTTTTTGAAGATAACCCATATCAATTTCAACCTGTTTTCCGTGGGTTTTACTTCACCAGTGCTTTGCAGGAAGGTGTAATTGAAAGTCCAATGACTGAACAAATTGCACAAGAATTCCAGTTGACTCAAATTGCTCAAAATGATTTAAAAGACCACTCAAAAATTACTCCTAACCATGGCTATTTCTTAAATGGTCTATTTTCAGATGTTATTTTAAAAGATAAAGATCTTGTTAAGCAGCATGTAAATACGGGCAGAAAACGTCAACGTTATATTGCATTTATTGGTGCTTTAGCGGGTGTTTCAATTATTTTGGGTGTATGGGTTTGGTCTTATCGTAATAACCAGCAATTAATTGGTGAAGTTCAAGCAGATTTAAATAAGGTCGTTCAATTAGAAAGAGCCTCTGGTCAGCAACTGTCTACCCAATTAGAAGCTTTGCTGATTCTTCAAAGACGTCTACAGCAGTTAGATGAGTTTGATGAAAATAGACCACTTAAGTTTAGTTTTGGTTTATATCAGGGTAATGAGCTTCGTGAAAAGTTAAAAGCCGAATATTTAAAAGGTGTTAAGCAGATTGTATTAACACCGACGCAGCAAAATATTGCTCAATATTTGCAACGCGTAAAAAATAATGAAGCAACATTAAAAGCAAACCATACGAATGTTGAGATCAAGCAAACTGCTCAATCTCAACAATATCTGGAACCTTCAGATACCAATCCTCAAGATGCTTATAATGCATTAAAAGCTTATTTAATGATGAGCAATCTGCAATATATGGATGCTAGTCATCTAAGCGATCAGGTTACGCGTTTCTGGCGTTCTTGGTTAGATGCAAATAAAGGCCAAATGCCACGTGCAGATATGATTCAAGAAGCTGAACAGATCTTGTCGTATGCAATGACCTTAGCAAATGACAAACAATTCCCAGTTTTGGAAGCAGATTCGCAAATTGTTGATCAAACACGTCAAGTATTGCTCTCTGTTGTTCGAGGGATGCCCGCGCGTGATCGCGTTTATAACGAAATAAAAATGCGTGCTGCGGTGCGTTTCCCAGCGCTGACTGTAAGTCAGATTGTGGGTGAGGCAAATAAAAATATTGTATTGGGTAGTTATGCATTACCAGGCGTATTTACCCAAAAAGCTTGGAATGACTATGTAGAAAAAGCAATTGAGGAGGCTGCAGATAAGCCAACAGACAGTAAAGACTGGGTGTTAAATAGTCGTCAATCTGATGATTTAACTTTCTCAGGTAGTCCAGAGCAAATTAGAAAGCAGCTAACAGCGCTCTATAAGCAAGAATATATTGCGGAATGGAGAAAATTCTTAAGTGGTATTCATTATGCTAAAGCTGGCCAATTTGCTCAGCAAGTAAAAAATATTGATGTTTTAGGTGAACCACAAAACTCTCCAATTAGAACATTAATTGAAAGAGTTGCAGTCGAAACAAATTGGGATAATCCGGTTGTTCAAGCTGAGCTTGCAGCTCCACAAAAAGGATTTATTGCCTGGTTTAAACGTAAAGTTTTAAATCATGATGACAAGCAAGTTGCTAATCAAGTGGCAAACAATGCCCAAGGCGCTATTTCTCAAGAATATCAAATGTTCTACCAGTTGGTTCGCAAACGTGATGATCAACAAGGTAAGTCATTGCTTGATGAATATATGACAAATTTAGCACTCGTTCGTAGTAAGTTTAATGAGCTTAAAAATGCGGGCGAAATTGGGCCTAATGCGATGACATTAGTCAAACAGACCCTAAATGAGCAAACGTCTGTATTTAACCAAACTCAAAAAATTGTAGATGAAAAAATGGCGGTTGGTTTCAATGAAATTGATCAGCGTTTACTGCAAAAATTAGTAGTTAGCCCACTTACGCAAGCTTTTGAGAGTTTAATTACACCGACACAAGACGAAATTAACAAATTGTGGATAATGCAAGCCTATCAACCATTTACAGCAAATCTTGCTAAGAAATATCCATTTAACTCATCAGCTTCTTTACAAGCAACAAGTAGTGAAATTGGTCAAATCTTGGGTGAGAACGGTAGTATTTCTCGCTTTGTAAAAGAAAGTCTTGATCCATTTGTGATTCGTCGTGGCTATACGTTAACGTCTAAAACTTGGAAAGATTTAGGCATTAGTTTAAATCCTCAATTCGTTATGAATTTCCAAAGATATGTTGCACCAGCCAATGGTATGGCAACAGGTGAGTTGAATGCACAAGCGCAAGCTGTTCCAGCGACTAACCAATCTAACTTCCAGTTCTACCCAATTCCAAATCCACAATTGCTTTCATATACCGTTGATATTGATGGTCAACGTATGACTTATGAAAACGGTGTTCAGCAGTGGGTTAACTTCATTTGGCCAAACCAAGGCAGTATTCCAGGTGCTCGTATTACCGCTGTAGATTTACAAGGTCAAACGCATACGATTTTTGATGAACCAGGTGAGTACGGTATTAACCGTTTAATTGATAGTGCTCAACGTAAGGAACAAAATGGCGGATTTGAAATGCTTTGGCGTAGTAAAACTGATCCATCATTATTTGTAAAAATGAATTTCCGTCTAATTAGCAGTAATTCAGGCAGTATTGGTTCAAGCCGTGGTTATGCAGGTATGCAACTGGTTGATAAAGTCACTGCCGACAAAGCAGCTCGTGTGGTGTCCGCTCAGCAAGCGCCAGCTCAAGCTACTCCAGCAAGAACTGAAAATCCTGTTTCAGCACTTGCTCAGCCTTCTGCGGGAGTTAAACCATGACATGGAAAATAACCTCTATGCGAAAGGAGGAGCAATAATGCAAACATTAAAAACAACTCCTTTGTATTACGGCAAAAGTCCTGCACGAGGCGACTTTTTAAAAACAAAAGGTCAGAATGCTCTAATACAGTTGCTTGATCAGTGGATTACTGAAGCATTGGAATATGCAATGCAATCAGGCAGTTTTAAAGAAGCTTATAACACGTTACCTTCACTGGATTTCTTTATTGCGAATCCGAAAGAAAATATGTTTTTAGCGGCGAATCTACTCGCAAGTGAAGATAGTTCAGGCCGAGCTTTTCCAATGGTACTGAGCCATTTATTAGAAATTGATTTACCGTATGATAATTTGTTGTATGCGCCCTATAGCTATAAACATGTATTAGTTGATTTATTTCAAAACAATCGTGCTTTAAAAGGAATTAAAGACTCCGATCTGTTACTTGGAAAATTAGGTCACTTACAAAATCAAATTCAGGTTTTAACTGAACGTGAATGTGTAGGTTTCTATGAAAATCATACGATGCACTCATTTGCTCAATTAATGAAGTTAAGTATTTATGAGTTAGCGCAAAGTATGATTGGGTTGGGGTTATTACTGCAGCCAATTTTACAAAATGGAACGAGTCGATTAAATAAAGTTTTAATTTTGCCTATTAATAATCCTGCTTACAGTTATGAAATAGCAGCATTTTGGGTCAGTATTATTTGTCGCTTTTTAAAAGAACATAATACTGAGGTGCTGATAGGTTTGCTACATCGAGAGCAACCCGTATTATTCTTCGGTTTTCAAGGGGCTGATATTTTAGCTCTGAGCGATATTTTTACTCAGAATATGGATAGTAAACACTGGGTTTCTTTAATAGAAGCACAATGGATTGATACTTATTTGGAGCAGAATGCTGGTTTAGCTACACTAGAGCAATCATTATGCCAACGCCAATTAAGTTTAAATCAAGGTTTAAAACTATTTAGACAGACTTTTTTGGGTGAATAATAATGAATCAACGATATCAAAGTAAACTTTCACAGCTCATAAAAGGCTGTTGTATCTATGCAATTGCTAACTATGCTTTAGCTCAGCCCATTGTCGTAGAAGGTGTGGTTCCTAACGAAGCGAGTAAACAGGCTATCTTATTAAAAATGCAATCTGTTTATGGTGCTGATCAGGTTGTAGATAAAATACAAGTGAGACCCGTAGCTGCTCCAAATGGATGGAGTGATTCCGTGACTCGAGTGATTACTCCTGATCTTAAAAAGGTTTCACAAGGCAAGTTGAGTGTAAACGGTACACGTTTTGAGTTGAGTGGAAAAATGCTGAACCCAGCAGATATCCAGCCTACAATTCAATCTTTTCAAGGACTAGTGCAACCGCCGTATCAACTATATTCGCAATTATCAGTCAATCAGGCTGAGCAGAAAATTATTGATGATGCACTTAAAAATCGAATTATTGAGTTTGAATCTGGTAGCGCAGTTTTAACTGATGCAGGTCAAAAAATTCTTGACGAGATGGCTATTGCTTTAAACAAAGTAGGTGGTAAAAAAGTCAAAATCGTAGGACATACAGATAGTTCTGGTGATGCGACTAAAAACTTGAAACTTAGCCAAGACCGTGCATTAGCAGTTAAAAACTATTTGATTAGTAAGAGTATTCCTGCCGACCATTTATCTACTGAAGGTTTAGGTTCATCTAAGCCAGTTGCAGATAACACTTCTCCGGAAGGAAGAAAGAAAAATCGTCGGATTGAGTTTACTGTTCTATAAATATAAGGAGAAGAACATGGCTAGCCCTTACATTACGATTGGATGCCCAACAACTGGTGGAGGGCAAGTGATTTCAGGAAACAGTACATTTTTAATTGATGGAATTGCAATTGCCTGTGTAGGGGATAAGGCTACTTGTCCTGCTCATCTAACGGTATCTACGATTGTATCGGGCGATCCGAATATGCTTGTCATGGGAAAATCCGCAGCCCGTGTAAATGATTCATTATCATGTGGCTGTAAATTATTGCCAAAACAGAGTTTAGTTAATCAAGGATAAGGGTAGAGATATTTTTATATAGATATAAATATCTACTAAAACATATTAACGCTTGAAATGATGAGTAGTTTGTCTGATAAAACTGAATTTTGTTAATATACAGGCATTATGATTTTAAGCATTAAATTATTTAAAAATATTGAGAGTAATGATGAGTAATTTAAAAATTTTAATTACAAAACTTTCTACAGTTGCACGAACTGCTTTAGAAAAATCGGCTAATGCTTGTGTTATTCAACAAAATTATGAAATTGAAATTGAGCATTTATTTTTAGAATTACTTAATCAATCTTTAGAGAATGATTTAAAAATTTTATTAAAGAAATATAAAATTTCATCTGAAGCTTTAGCTGATGATTTAAAAGAAACAATTTCTCAATTACCAAAAGGTAATACCCGAACTCCTATTTTTGCTAAATCTATTGTTCGTTTGTTTGAACAAGCTTGGTTATTAGCTTCGGCTGAACAAAATCCCGTTATTCGTAGTGGTCATTTATTAGTTGCATTATTAACTGCACCTGATTTATATCAAATTGCCACTCGAGCTTCGAGTTTATTTGACCTTTTACCAATTGACTCAATGAAACACAAGTTTCTTGAAATTTGTGAGAAGAGTGTTGAACAACAAGATGAAACAAAAACATCTTCTGATCAAGCTGAACCTACAGACACAACTGTAGCAAATACCAAAGTAGCTAAAACACCTGCACTTGATCAATATACGATTAATCTCACTGAAAAAGCGAAAAAAGGTGGTATAGATCCAGTTATTGGACGTGAATATGAAATTCGCTTAATGCTCGATATTTTAATGCGTAGACGCCAAAACAATCCGATCTTAACCGGAGAGCCAGGTGTTGGTAAAACAGCTGTAGTGGAAGGTTTAGCTTTAAAAATTGCTCAAGGTTTAGTACCAAATGCCCTAAAAAATGTCCATTTACATGTGCTGGATATGGGACTTTTACAGGCAGGTGCAAGTGTTAAAGGCGAGTTTGAAAACCGTTTAAAACAGGTTATTCAAGAAGTTCAAGCTTCTACTCATCCTATTATTTTATTTATAGATGAAGCGCATACTTTAATTGGTGCAGGTGGACAAGCAGGGCAAAATGATGCTGCAAATCTTTTAAAACCCGCACTTGCACGTGGTGAGTTGCGCACAATTGCTGCGACTACTTGGGCAGAATACAAACAATATTTTGAAAAAGATGCTGCATTGAGCCGACGTTTTCAGGTAGTAAAAGTAGAAGAGCCAACCGAAGAAGTTGCAGTAGATATGTTGCGTGCGATGATTCCTGTCATGCAGCAACATTTTAAATTGCAAATTGATGATGAGGCGATCGTTACAGCAGTTCATTCTTCACATCGATATATTAGTGGTCGCCAACTTCCGGATAAAGCAATTAGTGTGCTTGATACGGCTGCAGCACGTGTTGCTTTGACTCAAAATGCTCAACCTGTAAAACTTGATCAGTTAAAGGCCCAAGAGCATAACTTAAAGCTTGAGCAGCAAATTTTAGAAAATGAACATCGTCAGATTCCAATTCATCATGAACGCTTGGAAGCTTTAAAAGCTAATTTAGAATCTTTGCAAAAAGAGATCCATGAAACCGAAGAGCAGTGGCAAAAAGAATTAGAACTTGTTCATAAAATTCAAGAGTTAGAAGCACAGAATCATGCTAATGAGTCTGAAGCTTTCGATCAGATTAATCTACTGCGTAAAGATCTTGCTGATATTCAAGGTCAGCAACCATTAGTATTTGAAAGAGTAAACTCTCAAATTATTAATGAAATTATTTCTGACTGGACTGGTATTCCTGTTGGAAAAATGGTCAATGATGAAATTAAACAGATATTAACGCTTGAAGATAAATTGGGCGAGCGTGTAATGGGGCAAGATTATGCACTCACACAATTAGTTCAAGGCATTAAAACTTCAAAAGCAAAACTTGAAGATCCTAATAAGCCACAAGGTGTATTTCTTTTGGTCGGACCGAGTGGTGTAGGTAAAACTGAAACAGCATTAACTTTGGCAAATGAGTTATATGGTGGTGAGCAGCACTTAATCACAATTAATATGTCTGAATATCAAGAAGCCCATACTGTATCTTCGTTGAAAGGTGCGCCTCCAGGATATGTCGGATATGGTCAAGGTGGTGTTTTAACAGAAGCTGTTCGCCGCAACCCATATAGTGTTGTGTTGCTTGATGAAATTGAAAAAGCTCATAGCGATGTTCAGGAACTATTCTATCAAGTATTCGATAAAGGTACTTTAGAGGATGGTGAAGGACGAGTAATTGACTTTAAAAACACTACTATTTTGTTAACTTCAAATGCTGGTTCAAGTGCCATTATGCAGGCTTGCTTAAATAGACCTGTAGAAGAGTGGCCTACAGCTGAAGAGTTGATTGAGCACTTAAAACCAAGTTTATATAAACAATTTAAGCCTGCATTTTTAGGCCGAATGAGAGTTGTACCTTATTTCCCACTGCATGATGATCTACTTGTACGAATCATTAAGCATAAGTTAGGCAAAATCACAGCAAGAATTGAGAAACAATACGGAACACAAGTCCAGTATTCTGATGATTTGGTAGAGCTCCTCTTAAGCCGTTGTACAGAAGTCGATAGTGGTGCACGTAACGTTGATAATATTTTAAATTCTACGGTGTTACCTGCATTAGCTACAGAAATTTTGGTGGCTTTAGCAGAGCAAAAACTACCAAAAGTTATCATGATTGATGCTAAAGATGACGAAATTCAATATGTACTAGACCCAGTTGTAAAAGCTGCTAAAAAAAGGACTAGTAAAAAATTGAAGTCAGAAGTTTAAAATTGAATAGAGCTAAAATTAGATGAATATTGATATTTCTGAACTACTCGAACCCATTAGTGATAGTTTGCCTTGTGGTGATGACTTTTCGTTTTCTAATGAATTTCATGAAATTAAAAAAGCGAAGACACAAGATGATCTATTACTAGATCAAGGTGATTGGGTTGCTGAGCGCAAACAAGCCGATTGGGACTTTGTAGCAAAGAACACGAGTGTTTTGCTAAAAGATAAAACGAAAGATATTCGTCTATTAACTTGGCTCTTAGAGGCTTGGACTCATCTTTATGGTTTTGAAGGTATGGCTAAAGGTTTAACTTTAAGCCATACCATGCTGAATCAATACTGGCAGGAAATTCACCCTGTTATTGAAGATGATGACTTAGATCAACGCATTGGTTTATTACAGGGTTTAATTAATCAACTTCCGATGTTGTTAAAGAAAGTTTCTTTAACCAATACAGCCCCTTATTATAATTTGCTTGATTACGATAATTTTCTATATCACGAAAATGTTCGCCGTAAACAAACTGAAGAGTATGACAGCCAGTCGGGACCATCTGAATTAGAACAATTCGACCAAGCCATTTTTAATACTTCTAAAACTTTTCAATACTCTAATTATCAAGATTTTAGTTCAGTCTTAACCGAGTGGGATGTTTTAAAACAGACTCTTGATCATTTAATGGGATTAGATTCGCCGAGTTTTGCTGCTATTGATTCGGCATTTGAGACTATTCACAGCACATTACGTAAGATTTATAAAGCAGAAGCTTTTGGTATAGGGCTTGCGCCAATCCAAGAACAAGCTACTGTTATCACGAGTTCATCTATGGAAAATCAAGTGCCTGTACAAGTTGTTTCAGATCAGCCAGCTTTTCAGCCTCAAGCACAAACGCACTTGGCTAACCGTGAACAAGCAATGAAAGTATTGCAAGAGATCGCAGATTACTTCCAAGCAAATGAACCTCATAGTCCTGTGAGCTATATGCTTCAAAAAACGATTAAATGGAGTCAAATGCCATTACACGAGTGGTTAGCGCAAGTCATTAAAGATGAGCATCCATTACAAATGGTTCAGGAAATGTTAGGTGTGCAGCCTAAAAATGAATATGAATAAAGATTGGTAAAGACATATGTTTAAAGCTGAAAAAGTCCTGTGGGGCGAAGGTTTATTTTTAAGACCTCAACATTTCCAAATTCAAGATACGTATCATGAACAACGCCTAAATCATACGGTTCGCGCAGTTGTGCCTTTTTCGTATGGTATTCAAAAGTTAAGTTTCGATGAAGCTCAGTTGAGTACGCATATCCTTGCTCTTGAGTCTGTAGAGATGATCTGGCAAGATGGTGAAATTTATCAGGCACCGGCATATGATCTATTGCCTGAACCAATTTTATTAGACGATCTTAATTTACGTGGTGAGATGCTAATCTATTTAGCATTGCCGCTTTTACAAGCAAATAAGCAAAATCTAATTGATCAAAACCAAGCGCAAAAGGGTAGATATCAATCTCACCTTGTTGAAACGCATGATCTATTTACTAATGCTACTGAAGCAGATATTAGTTTGCTACGCCGACGTGCTGTTTTTAAATTATTAGATGTACATAGTAATCCAGACCACAATCTAGATGGTTTCTTATATCTGCCGATTGGAAAGATTAAGCGACAAAGCTCTGGCGCTTTTGAAATTGATCGGAAGTTTATTCCGCCAATTTTACACGTGGATGCCTCTGAATCACTCATTTCAAACTTAAAAAGAACATTGAATGTGATTAAGGCAAAAATTAAGACGATTCAAACCAATAACCGAGAAAATGAACAGAAGTTAATTGAATTCCGTTCAGGTGATATCGTTTCATTCTGGTTAGTAAATGCCTTAAACACAGCTCATGCTGGCTTGAATCATTTCGTGCAATATCCACAAATCCATCCAGAACGTTTGTTTTTCGAATTGTTACGTTTAGCAGGTTCTTTATTAACCTTCTCGACGGCGTATGATGTTGATCATTTGCCTGCCTATAAACACCATAATTTACAAGAAAGTTTTTCGCAGTTAGACACAATTCTACGTGATTTACTCGATACGATTATTTCGAGCCGTTACATCAGTATTGCACTTAAAGAAATCCGCCCTTCATATTGGGTGGGAAGTCTTGAGACCGATAAGATTACGCGAGACACTCGACTTTATATTGCAGTATCAAGTAGCGCAATGCAGACACATGAGTTAATCCAGATAGTACCTTTACGATTCAAGATTGGTAGCACTTTAGATGTAGAGCAACGTGTAGTTGCAGCATTACCTGCAATTCCATTACATCACTTGATTCAGGTTCCAACAGCGATCCCTGTACGTTCTGGTGTGAGCTATTTTGAAGTTGAACCGCATCATGAATTATACCAGCGCATGTTAGATTCAGAGACGATTTGTATTTATGTTCCGGCTGGCTTCCAAGATATCAGTATTGAACTGATTGCGGTTATGAACGCTTAAGGGTAAAGGAGAGAAAAATGTCACAATCCACTGGTGCTCCTTCTTTATTTGACGATGGGCAAATTGGAACGGGTGGGAACAATAATAGCCAGTCTCAGGCAAAGCTACAGGCAATCAATCTTATTGATTTATTGCATGATGGCTTTTATTTGGTTTTTTTGATTCGAAATCAGTATGTGCCGGCAGACGCTCAGCAGTTTCGTGAAAAAATCTTAAATTTACTCAATCAATTTGAGCAGCAAGCTAAAAAGTTGCAATTTTCAGCTGATGATATTCATGATGCTAAATATGCATTTTGTGCTTTGATTGATGAAACTATCGTAACGCAACAAGATCCAAGCTATTTTAATTTGCAAAATGCTTGGTTAATTAGCCCATTGCAATTGAGCTTGTTTGGTTCTCAGTTAGCCGGGTATCGTTTCTTTGAAATATTGGAACAATTACGTAGTCGTGGAAAAGAACGTCTAGCAGCTTTAGAAGTATTTCATTACTGCCTTTTGCTTGGTTTTCAGGGTAAGTACCGAATTGAATCTATTGAAAGTCTCAACCACCTAGTATCAAGAGTGGGTGATGAAATTGATTATTTAAAAGGGAAAAAAGTTGCGTTTTCGCCGTTCTCGGCAATTCCCGATCAAATACGAAATATTATTCATCGCGAAGTACCTTTCTTTTGGATTTTGATCTTTTTATTGATTTTTGCATTACTTACCTTTGCGGGTTTAAGATTTATGCTTAACAATCAAAATGATAAAGCATTATCTAACTATCAAAATGTGATTTCTGCTCCTCAAGAGCAAGCACATATTACAATTTATTTACCTTGATGATGGAACGAAATGGCTCAGGAAAAACCAACTTCTATTCGAGTTTTACAATCGAATAAAAAAAAGCCGAAATCACCAGTACTTTATATTGTGATTGGTGTGATTGCAGGGGTGTTTGTCAGCATCTCGCTATTCCTGTTCTTGTCTCAACCGAATTCGCCAGAATCAGCAGCAATTGAGAGTAAATCAACGGAAGAGCAAATTTTAAATCAAGATGCTGTACATTCTTCAGATGAACAAAATCAGGTTGCTGTAAGTCAAGATAACGAGACGGACTCAATGAGTCGTGATGGCTTTGAACAGCCAAAAGATAATGAGTTAAGCAATATTTTTAAACCTGTTCCGCATAAAACTGTTGCTACGAATGAACAACGAGTTTCACCATTTGATGAACAGCTAACAGGTGAAAAGAAAGTTCAGGTTGTGCCTCAGCTACAGACGGGTGCAGCTAAAGCGGCTCAGCCCAAAATACAGCCAACTCAGCAAAAACCTGTGAGTAAGTCGCAGCAACAAGTGGTGCAGGCTAAACCCGTAGTTGAGAGTAAAGCTCCAGCCGAACCAGAACCTGAGGTTGAGCCACCTAAGGCATCGGTAGATATTAAAATTACACGAAGTCCTTTTGCCGTGAATTAATGAACTGATGATGATCTTTCTCATTTTCTTTTGCTTTACATGTTTGGCAATTGGTTTAGCGTTTTTAATGTCTTATGAACTCAGGAGTAGAAGCAAAAATTTTGTATTGTCATTACTGCCCCAAGGGCGTAAACAGCTTAATCAGGTTAAACAATTTGCTCAAACCATGAATCAGGCAGCTGCTCCTGAAAAATTACAATCTCATTGGCATTTACAGCAATGGTGGATTGTAATTGCAGGCTTTTTCTTGTTTGCCAGTATATTAGTTTTTGCTTTTACTCGTCCGATTAGTTCAACCCGAATTGAAGCTGAATATCTGAAAAAAACAGATCCTCAAATCTATGCACTTTTAAATGGTGAAATATTATCGCCACCGCCAGAAGTAGATGAAAGCCTAATTGAAGCCGCAATTGTTGAGGCGACGCAGTTAGAGCAGCAATATTCGTCTCAAAATAGTGGAGCTATTAATTCTTCACCGATTGATAACGTCAGTTTCGATGGTCGAGCTATTCTGGACACAAATTTAGTTGATCGTAAATGGGACAAAATGAACCCACGATATAAACAGCGTTTACTCATGGTCTTTAAAATCATGAAAGAACAATATGGTTATGAGTTGGTTCTATTAGAAGGCTATCGTAGCCCAGCACGTCAGAATATGTTGGCGGGCAATCCAAATACGACTAGAGCGAGGGGGTATCAAAGCTATCACCAATTTGGTTTAGCAGCTGATGTAGCATTTAAGCGAAATGGAAAAGTGGTTATTTCTGAGCGAGATCCGTGGGCAATGCAAGGCTATCGATTATATGGTCAAGTCGCCGAATCGGTTGGTTTGACTTGGGGTGGACGTTGGAAATCTATCCAAGATTATGGGCATACCGAGTTCCGTATGCCAGGCTTAAGAAAAACTCAAGAAATGGCAGAAAAACTGATTGCTGAAAGTTCGAATGATATAAGTTAAATATTTATTGAGGATTGAAAACGTTCTTGTAAAACAGTCGTCATTTTATCTACAAGCTGGGAAATTATCCCAGCTTTTTCCCATGTGTAAATTGAAACGGTCATAGGCGGCACAGCTCCTAATGCATCATATCGACGTACTCTCCGGCCATTGGTCGTAGCTACAGGCAATAAAGATAATCCTAATCCTGTTTCAACACTGACTAACACGCTTTCTAGACTACTACCCGTAAATGCAATATACCAACGTCGCCGTTCGCGCTCTAAGGTTGTGAACATTTCGTCCCGATAAAGTCCGCCTTGAGGAAAGGTCACTAAACTTATGGGATCAGACCATGCAGTTGTTGAATTCTCACTTTCAAACCATGCCATTTCTTCTGGGAATGTAGCGTGGTGATCAGCACTGGCCGCAGGTTCTTTGACAATAATAATATCGAACTCACCATTCCGATAACGTTCTGTTAAGTTGCGACTCAAGCCAGAGGTTACGTCTAAACGAATGGAACGATGCTCTTTGGCAAATATACCAAAAACTTCGGCCATTGCTTGGCTCATCATATCTTCTGGTAAACCAATACGAATGGGAATACTTCCTGCTGGATCTTTAAGTAGCGCTTCAGCTTCTTGTTGGAGAGTCAAAATCCTTTGCGCATAACCAATTAGATATTCTCCAGATGCCGTCAATTTGAAAGGTCTTGCTGTCCGATCTATAAGGGCATGACCGACAGATTCTTCAAGTCGTGCTAACTGCTGACTAACTGTTGATTGAGTCAGGTGTAATCGTTCGGCAGCTGCGGTAAAACCGCCAGTTTCAAAAATAGTGACGAAAGCACGTAAAAGGCGAGGATCAAACATATTAGGTACCGCCACACTAAAAAGCCAATAAGATAAGTATTTATAATCTTAATACTATCGATTAAATAATTTAATTTCCAAATACTTTTGGTGATCTTTATTCTATTTATAAAATGTTTAGCCAAAAATTTCTATTGGGAGGCCACCATGCGTAAGTCACTAATATGGATGAATCTGATTGTCGCATTAGGGGCGTCGGGTTTTACAAATATGACGAATGCAATGGGTGAGTATCCTTTACATCAGGCAGTGATAAATAATGACACACAATCTATCAAACGGATTTTATCTCAAAAAGCTTTAATTGATGAGCGAGATGAAACTGGTTCGACTGCTTTGATGGTCGCTACAAGAGCAAATAATGTACATGCTGCTCATATGCTGATAGAGGCTGGTGCCGATGTAAATGCAAAAGACAATATTCAAGACAGTCCATATTTATATGCTGGTGCACAGGGATATTTAAAAATTCTAAGAATGACACTCATGCATGGTGCCGATTTAAAAAGTATTAACCGTTACGGTGGAACTGCGCTAATTCCAGCAGCGGAACGAGGCAATGTTGAAACAGTCCGTACATTAATTGCGGCCGGTGTAGATGTTAATCATGTGAATAATTTGGGTTGGACAGCATTACTTGAGGCCATCATTTTGGGAAATGGAGAACCTAAATATCAACACATTGTAGAGCTTTTATTGAAAGCAGGTGCTGATCCGAACTTGGCAGATAAAGACGGGATAACTCCCTTAGAACATGCGCGGTCACGAGGATACCTCGAAATTGAAAAAAGACTTCTTGCAGCTGGTGCAAAATAGAAAGTGAGAGTATGTGATGGAAAAAGGTGAACAGTTTTTACGTAAGGCGATTGAGCTTGCCTATAACAATATCGAAAAAGGTGGCAGGCCATTTGGTGCTGTGGTTGTAAAAAATGGAGAAATTATTGCTTCAGGCGTAAATCAGATTCTGGTAACGAATGACCCAACCGCACATGCTGAATTACTGGCGATTCGTGCAGCCAGCCAAGTTTTAGGATCTGCCAATTTAGAAGGCTGCTCTGTGTATGCAAGTGGCCATCCATGCCCAATGTGTATGGCTGCGATGCGTTTAGCTGGTATAAAGTCGGTGAGCTATGCTTATTCTAATGAAGACGGAACACCATTTGGTTTGTCTACAGCTGAAATATATATTGAGCTTGCCAAGCCCTTTGCTGAGCAATCAATGAAAATTCAATATATACCGATCAGAGTTGAAAACCGCACTGATCTTTATGCGCATTGGAAGAATTATCAAGCCAATCATTCAGGCTCAAAATAATGAAGCAGTCTGGAGCTTTTTTGACCCAGCCGATGCTCATTGTAACTGTGGCTTTAGTTGGCCTTAATTTAAGACCATTTATAACGAGTATTGGACCATTGATTGCCAATATTCGAACAGCCACTGGTTTAAGCTTACAAGGGATAGCACTACTTACTTTGCTACCGATGATGCTTATGGGAGTCATTGCATTTGTTGGCCCAATATTGCAGAACTATGTCGGCGAACGAAAAGCTATTCTTGGTGCATTGCTGGCCATTTGTGGAGGATGTGCTGTCCGATTTTTATTTCCTACATCCGAAGGATTAATTCTTAGTGCAATATTAATTGGATTCGGAGTTGCGATGATACAAGCGGCTTTTCCCGGTATGATTAAACGAGAATTTAGCCAATATATTGGGCCGATGATGGGGCTTTATTCGGCTATGCTCATGGGAGGAGGAGCACTAGGTGCATGGTTAGCTCCTATAATTTCAAATATAACGGATGTCTGGTCGATTGGCCTAGCTTTTTTTACCATTCCAGCTTTATTTGCATTTATATTGGCGCTTGTCTTTTTACCTATAAAAGTTAGTTCATCCATTCATCATGCGCCTGTACGCAAGTTGTTAAATCAACCTCGAACATGGTTATTAATGATGTGCTTTGGACTTGTAAATGGTGGCTACTCGTCCGTAGTAGCGTGGTTGGCACCTTCTTTTCAAGATCAGGGTTGGAGTGCAGCACAAAGTGGAAAATTACTCGCTTTGCTGGCCTTGAGCCAAGCAGCTTCAGCGCTAATTTTGCCTGTTTTAGCTAGGAAATATAAAGACCGACGTCCATGGTTATGGTTTACGTTGGCAATGCAGCTAGTCGGTTTCTCTGGAATGGCTTTTATGCCTGATTTTGCCTCTATACTTTGGGCAATTTGTTTGGGCGTAGGTTTGGGGGGATGTTTTGCATTAATGCTTATCGTTGCATTAGACCATTTTGATGATCCGACTCATGCAGGTGCTTTATCTGCACTGATGCAGGGTGGTGGTTTTTTACTGGCAGCAATCCCGCCGTGGATTATTGCAATTTTGCATGATCTTACGGGGGTTTACAAAGCAGGATGGCTTTTCCATTTAGCCAGTGTGATATTGGTTGTTATTTTAGTGATTAGATTGGCTCCTAAAAGTTATTTTAAGATGAGTCTGTAAAATGTTGAGTTAGCCGAGATTTTTTTTATAAAGAATTACTGATGCTAAAGCACAAGCAAATTAGGAAATAGTGATAGGATAGAACTGAAATTTTTCTGCTTCTAAATGAATACAACAATATTTGATTTCTATGACTTCTTCTTTGAAACAGCTCACTTTATTTAATCAAGGTTTAGGAAAAACCAGTCGATTTACAAAAGGTGTGGATGGAACTTTACAGGCGATTGAGCATTTAGGATATGTACAGATTGATACCATATCGGTTGTAGAGCGAGCTCATCACCATATATTGTGGAGCCGAGTGCCTGACTATGAATTAAATCATTTAAATAGTTTGGTTCGTGAGCGCCAGATTTTTGAATATTGGTATCATGCCGCATCTTATCTTCCTATGAAAGATTATCGCTATGCATTGCCTGCCATGATGTCTGTCAGGAACGGAGAAAGCCGTTATTTCAATAGAGGTGATCAACACCTTATGAATGAAATTTTGGCACGTGTTCGTGCTGAAGGAAAAATTCGTCTCCGTGATATTGATAAGAATAATAAAAAGAGTTTGGGAAACTGGTGGAATACCGGACCAGGCCGCCGTGCTTTTGAGCAGTTATATATGCAGGGTGACCTGATGATCTGTGAGCGTAACGGAATGGAAAAGGTCTTTGATTTGACCGAGCGCTGCTTGCCTGAAAATATTGATTTAAGTATGCCTACACTTTATGAATATGCGCAGTATTTATTTAATAATACGCTTCGAGCACATGGTGCATTTACATGGAAACAATTAGTTCATCTAAAGAAAAATGATTTAAAAGAAACTATGCGTGTCGTTCTGAAAGAACATATTGATGCAGGTGTTGTATCAGCAATTAAACTTGAGAATGGTCAAACTTTATATGTTGATGTTGCTGCAATGGAACAAAAGGTTAGTACTGATTTTGGTTTAAAAATACTATCGCCTTTTGATAATTCTCTTATTCATCGTGACCGTCTAGCTTCCTTATTTGAATTTGATTACCGCATTGAATGCTATGTACCAGCGGCTAAACGAGTATATGGTTATTTTTGCTTGCCGATCATATATCAAGACGAGTTAGTAGGCCGAGTAGATTGTAAAGCGCATCGTTCTATCAAAGAATTAGAAGTGATTAGCCTACATCTGGAAAAAACAGTAAAAAATAAGGAGCTCTTCTTCTTCGAACTGGAACAAGAGCTCAAGCGTTTTGCTGCGTTTAATCAATGCTCAACTATTAATGACAAAGTGATTAAGCGTATTCGTACTAAAATTTAGACACCCAAAGCACTCCAGCTTTTGGTGTTTTCACTTTTTAGTTTAAAGGCATACGATATTCAATAATTCCTGGTTTTTGTGCAATCCAGTCATAAAGCTTTTGCGCTGTTAGATTGGTTTTTTGAGTATGCCAATATAAACGGTCACAGTTGTGTTTGATTGCTTGCTTCTGCACATATTCAATGAGTTGCTTACCAATGTGTTGCCCACGAACTTCAGGTGAAACATACAGGTCTTCTAGATAACAGTAATTATTTTCTGCCCATGTTGAACGATGAATAACATAGTGCACAATTCCTAAAACCTGCTCACCTTGTTTAGCAACGGCACAGTACACAGGTTCATTTTCATCGAAGAAACGTTCCCATGTTACTTTTGTGACATGAAGGGGTAAATTCACTTGATAAAAATTTTGGTAAGCAAGCCAATATTTTTCCCATTGTGAATAATCTTGCTGCTGAACAGGAACGATTTGAAGACCTTGATTTTGCATAATAATTACACTCTGTTTTAAAGTAATAAAAAATCGACAACTAGAGTGTAGTTTTGATAGTGGTATTTTTATAAGATACACTTTTGATATTTTTCACAGTACCAGTTTTAATATGGCAGCTCCGATTTCTGCATCTTTTCCACATTTAATTTTGCCAAAAGGCCAGATTAAAGATGGACTATATACGGCTTTGCGTGATGCCATTTTAGATGGAAGACTGACTGCCGGAATAAAATTACCCTCAAGTCGTGCTTTGGCAGAGATGATGTCAATTTCAAGAAATTCTGTATTGGCGGCTCTTGAACGATTACTGGATGAGGGATATTTATTTACCAAACCAAGTTCGGGTACCTATGTTGCTGAGGTTGTGCCAGATCAGTTAATACATGTTCAAAAAAATTCAAAAGAAACGTCTAAAAATACTCATCGTTCCTTAAATATTAATCCAAATCTTGAAACTTTATTGGATTCATGGCGCAAGCAGTCATGGTTAAGTAAAAAGAAAAAGATGTTTCATGTAGGGGTAGGTTGTATTGATTTATTTCCTCATCAACTGTGGGGCAAGCTATTAACACAAGCTTGGCGGCAGTCGTATTATCAGCTTGGTCAATTTTACGACCCACGTGGCTATCTACCTTTGCGTCAGGCAATTTGTGAATATGTTCGCTCCACCCGAGGGCTGAACTGCAACGAAGAGCAAATTATTATCGTAAACGGAACGCAGCAAGCTATTCATTTAACAGCCTATGCATTACTTCAAGCAAATGATGAAGTGTGTTTGGATGAGCCGGGATATGATGCAGCTTTTAAGATTTTTCGAAGTTTTGGTGCACAGGTAAATTTGATCGAGAGTGATGAGGAGGGAATGCAAATCTCTGACATTACAAATCATTACTTCAAAAGCAAACTGGTATATACAGCACCTTCACATCAATTTCCTTTAGGAGGAACTTTAAGTTTAGCTCGCCGTTTTGCTTTATTAGATTGGGCAAACAAAGAAGAAAAATGGATTTTTGAAGACGATTATAATAGTGAGTTTCGCTATGGCACTCACCCAATTCAAGCTCTACAAGGTTTAGATCAGCAGCAAAGAGTCATTTATTCTGGCACTTTTACCAAGATGATTTTTCCAGAGTTTCGTTTAGGGTTCATGGTTGTACCTGAAGCATTAATTGAAACCTTTAGTGCAGCTAAATATTATACTGACGTGCGAAGTTCATATTTAGAGCAGGTCGCTTTAGCTCTATTCATTCAACAAGGCCACTATGCTCGACATGTACGTAAAGTTCGAAAAGCATGCTATGAGCGTCAACAAGTATTGATTAACGCTATTAATGAATACCTTTCAGATGTACTCGATGTTCAGCCAACAGATTCAGGCATTCATCTTATATGTTGGTTAAAAGCATCATGGACTGAGCAGGAGTTTATTTCTCATTGCTCGGCATTGGATTTGGAGATTCAACCTCTATCAAGATATTGTCAACTTGAGTCGAAAAAAGCAGCAGTTCTGTTGGGCTATGCTGCACATCAACCTGAGGAAATGGTGGAAAATATCAAGAGACTAGCCATCAGTATCAAAAAGTAAAATAGCTAAACTTTTCAAAATTATATCAGGATTTTAGAGTGATTTTATTTTTAATGAGAAGGGCAAAATATTTATTCGATTTTAATATTTTGATGAAATTTTAAAAAATTTAAATTTAAAAGATTTATTAATCTTATTTTAAGCTAACTTCATTATTTTAATAATATCAAAGCTCAGTACAGTACACCTTTTGGCCACATTCTCCAGATGTGGCCTTTTTTTATTAGGAATAAATACAGCTTAGAATGAATTAATTTTTTAAGGAGAATAGGATTTAATCTTCTTCCATGGCATTACTATAAAACTTAACACCTAGTTTAATTCGGTCTCGACCATTACTCATACGCCAACGGTTGGTGTCACGTAAAGAATATACACAACCGCAATATTCCTGTTGGTAAAATTCCTCTCGCTTACTGATTTCAATCATTCGACTAGAGCCACCATTTTTTCGCCAGTTATAATCCCAATATTGAATATCTGGATAATTGGATGCTGCTCGAATTCCGCAATCATTAATTTGAGCCATATTTTTCCAACGAGAAATTCCTAACGAACTACTGATGAGACTAAAGCCGTGTTCATGTGCATAAAGGGCAGTTCGTTCAAAACGCATATCGAAACACATGGTACAACGAATACCGCGTTCTGGTTCATCTTCCATACCTTTAGCTCGAGCAAACCAATTATCCGTATCATAATCTGCATCGATAAATGGAATATTATGCTTTTCTGCAAAACGAATATTTTCTTCCTTACGGATGAGATATTCTTTTACCGGATGAATATTAGGATTATAAAAAAATATCGAAAATTTAATTCTAGAATCAATTAATGCTTCCATAACTTCTCCTGAACAAGGAGCACAGCAAGAATGAAGTAATAATTGATCATGTCCAGATGGGAGTTCTAATTTTAAACGTTGGGTTGACATAATAAAAAAATAAATTGCAATTCTAATAATTATATATTTTTATTTTGTATAATGTGAACTGAATTATTTTCAATTAAACATGAAATTTATTTAATATTTTAAAATTTATTTATTACTTTATTTGTGGTTTAGTTGAATATAATGAAATAATTAGATTATTAAATATTAAAATTATTTATATCGGCGCTTTTAAATTTATTAACCGAAATACTATATAGTAATATAAAATATAGATAAATTTAATATTTTTTAAAATAATAATATTGAAAGATAGCTAGGTAAGTGATTGATGTTTCTAAATATAATTTGAAATTTTTTATGTTTTTATTGTGATGTGTGTCACAGATAAACCTTATTTTTTCAATTAAAATATTTCTTTAGATTTGTAGCTTTAATAAATCTATACTATAAAACTTGATGTGTTTTTAAATTTAAGTATGTGATTATTTGAGATATGAAAGATTGGCAATGTAAGTATTGTAATGGTTACATTATGGTTAATCATTCAAAGATCAGCGTAGGAGAAAAAGTTTACTTTTTGGTATATAAATTTGATGCAAAGAATGAACGGAAAAAATTATATAAAAAGGGAATTGTAGTTGCTCGCTACGATAATATACTTCACATTGAGTCACGAAAAAAAACTTATAAGATCGAACAAGCTAAGGTCTATCCATTAGGAGCACCAATGCCTTTCGTTTACAACATGTTTTGGGTTTGCGGGTGCCCATGTACCCTAAAAAATTAATTTCTTAAATTTAAATGTCAGCAGCTCATTTTATAAATTTAATTGAATTAGTAATCGTATCAAATTTATTTTCTCAGCTTTTATAGAAAAGTTAAGAGCAATAAACTCAGAAAAATGGCTTTTAGCAGTCAGGTTGGTTGGCTTATTTATTTGACAAAACACAGAGGCTCTCTTATAAACCTCGAGTAAAGTTGAGGTCAATTATGATAAATGAAAATAAAAAAGCTGAACCTAGTCGAGTTTTGACAGTGGGTGAGGTTGCAAAAAGGAGCGGGGTTCCTGTCTCAACGCTGCATTTTTATGAGGCGAAAGGGCTCATAAAAAGTCTAAGAACTAACGGTAATCAACGCCGTTTCCCATTAATCGTTTTAAGATATATTGCGATTATTAAAGTTGCTCAAAGAGTGGGAGTTCCTTTAAATGAAATTAAAGAGGCTCTTAGTGCATATCCTATGGGGAGCAAATTAACAGCTAAACAGTGGAAAGAGTTATCAAGCCATTGGCGAAAAGATCTCGATGATCGTATTCAAAAATTAACGAGGTTACGGGATGAAATGGACTGGTGTATTGGTTGTGGTTGCTTATCACTAGAGCAATGTCCGTTAAGAAATCCAGAAGATGTTTTAGGGCAAGAGGGATCTGGAGCACGAATTTTGGAAAGGCCATGATCGCAATATTTTGATAATTATTTTTAGAAAGGAAAATCTTAAATTCCAATCAATTAAAGAAATGGTGAGTAGAACTCCCAAGAGAGTTTTTTATTGTAAACAAGACACATGAAACATGAATTTTTTTGATATCTTTAATTTTTTTATTAAGAAGCAAAAATTTATGAAAAAAATTATCTTTCTTGGTTTAGCGCTTGTTTCGTTAACGGCTTGTTCATCTGTACAACATAAAGATCCAACTCCACCAAAAATTGGTTCACCAAACCCAGCTAGTCAATATTGTGTTGAACAAGGCGGGAAATTAGAAATTAGAAATGAAGCAAATGGTCAGGTTGGGTATTGTCACTTACCAAATGGCCAAGTCGTGGAAGAATGGAAATTATTCCGTGATAACCAAGCGAACTGTGTAGCAGAAGAAGCTCAAAAATTAGTGGGTCAATCTGGCCTTACTGATGATCAAATTAAACAAAAAACTAAATCAGAAATTGTGCGCAAAGTGGCTCCAGGTCAACCAATGACTATGGATTATCGTATAAACCGAGTTACAGTTACTATTGATCCTGCTTCTAAGAAAATTACTCAGGCAACCTGTGGTTAATATGTTTAATTAAAGTTTGCTAAATCAAATTTTAAAGAAAAGAGCCTGCTGAAAATGCAGGCTTTTTTTACTTTAATTTTCGGAATAATGGATAAGGGGATACTCTTTTTGTTGTGGCAGCTTCTGTAAAGCCTGATTAATTTTGATGAGAAAAATATCCACTTTGTATTGGCTTGGATTGTTGGTGTTGTATGAAGCTCTTTCTTGATAGTTAATTCCGCATCCAATAATTTTCATATTTGCAGGGTTAAAGCTCCAGTCATTTTTATTTTTGATCGAGATATCTAAATCACTATCACATTCTTTCCAGAGTTTTAAAAATTGATTGGAATATACAGCTGGAGCTTCTTGTGCTCGGTAGGCTGTAAATCCTTGCATTTCAGGATTAGCAAACTGAAGGAGATGATTGGTAGGCATTCCTCCCCAAAGTATAGCCGTATCTTTCGGTAGCTTTATCCACGTTATATTCTCTTCTTTAAGAGGCGCAGTTTGCTCATTTTTCTGTTTTGACTTTTGAGATTTGTAAACCAGTTTTGTTCCAACAGGAACCGTTACACCTTTGACTTGAGTGATTTGTGTTGTATAGAAATAAGGCGAATCATCACGGTTACAGCCTGTTGGGTTATAACAACCAATACAACCACTTAATAATAAAATAGGGCAACTTAAAACACTTAATTTGAAAACTCGATCCATTTTTCTTGTCTTTAATTATGTCTAGAAATTTAATATATCAGCTTTTAAATCAATAATAAAAAAAGCCCCTAGCGGACTAGAGGCAGAAAAACATCAGATGCAAGAACAGGTGAATTATGCATCTGAGTTAAGTAGGTTGTATCAAACCATGTAAAGCACTTTACCAGCAAAAATGAATAAAAATAGGGAGGTGCGACTAATGGCTAATATTTGTAGTTTTTTATTTGTACAACTTCCTGTACTTGTTTTAAGGAAGGGGGCGCTAATACATTTATATTTGTTAATAAAAACTACAAAAGTTATGGCTGTGAACAAAGTTATTTATAGTGATTGTTCAACCGTTGTCTTTTTGTGCTACTGCCGAAGAGTTATTCGTGATTTGTACTTGGCTTAATGATAATTTTAGAGCTATCCGAAAGGACAAAATAATGACGAACATACGAATAATAATGAATCGAAGGTAGGACCACGTGTTTATTAGTGTATTTGATCTTTTTAAAATTGGCATCGGCCCATCTAGCTCCCATACAGTTGGACCAATGCGTGCGGCATACAGTTTTGTGGAAGATTTATTGAAGCAAAACGATTTACAAGCCACGGTTAGAGTTCAGGTGAAGTTATACGGTTCGCTGTCGGCAACTGGTGTTGGTCATGCGACAGATAAGGCTGTTCTGTTAGGTTTAATGGGTTTTGACCCTGAACATATTGATACTCAAGTAAGTACAAGCTTGATTGAAGATGTTCTTGAAAATAAAGCCATCCAGCTTAATCAGCAAAAGAGTATTTCTTTTGACTATAAGCATGATGTGCTTTTTTTAGATGAATCTTTGCCTTATCACCCCAATGCAATGGAACTGATTGCGTATAACGGGGCTCAAGAAATTTTATATACAGAAACTTACTATTCGGTTGGTGGTGGCTTTATTGTCAGTGAAAGACAATTAACACATACCCAAACTGAAACCAACGACGTTAAAGTTCCATATCCATTTCACAGTGCGGCTGAACTTTTAAGCTTATGTAGAACTCATCATTTATCAGTGAGCGAGTTAATGCTTGAAAATGAAAAAAGCTGGCGGAGTGAAGCTGAGATTCGTAGCAAGATTATGGAAATCTGGAAAGTGATGCAGCAATGTATTCACAACGGATTAATTAATGAAGGCATATTACCTGGCGGATTAAACGTAAAACGTCGGGCTAAAAAAATTCACGATAAGTTATTAAATAAGAAAAACTCAAACTTGATTGTGACGACTTTTCATGCGATGGAATGGGTCAATTTATTTGCCTTAGCGGTAAATGAAGAAAATGCTGCTGGCGGTCGAGTAGTGACGGCACCTACAAATGGGGCCGCAGGAATTATTCCGGCAGTTTTATATTACTACGTGACTTTCTCTAAAGACTTTTCCGAAGATAAAGTGGTTCGTTTCTTTTTAAGTGCGGCAGCCGTTGGCATTTTATGTAAACTCAATGCTTCTATTTCTGGTGCAGAAGTAGGGTGTCAGGGAGAAGTCGGCTCGGCATGTGCAATGGCTTCGGCAGGTTTAGCCGAAATCTTAGGTGCCTCACCTGAGCAAGTGGAGCATGCGGCTGAAATTGGGCTTGAACATAATTTAGGGTTAACGTGTGACCCGATTGGTGGTTTGGTTCAGGTGCCTTGCATTGAGCGAAATGCAATTGCAGCCGTAAAAGCCATTAACGCAGCTCAAATGGCGCTTCATGATGACGATGAACACTTTGTCACCCTAGATAAAGTGATCCAGACTATGAAAGAAACAGGCAAAGATATGTCTGAGAAATATAAAGAGACTTCAAAAGGTGGTCTCGCTGTTAACGCCATTGAGTGCTAAAAAAATGAGATGGGGACGAGGTGACCCCATCTCAATTTAAACATTAAGCCTCGCGAGCAACTAAAGTTAAAATGTCGTAAGTTGCGACCAGTTCACTACGTTGGTTTTTGACTTTGATATCCCACACTACAACGCCATGCGCAGGTTGAGACGGGTCTTTTTGTGGTTTAGGTGTTTTCTGTTTACAGGTGAGTTCAACCTGAATCGAGTCACCAATTTTAACCGGTTCAACAAAGCGTAAGTTGTCCATACCGTAATTGGCAATCACAGGGCCTTGTGCTGCATCTACAAATAGACCTGCTGCGGCAGACACAATGAAGTAGCCGTGTGCCACACGTTCACCAAAGAAAGACTCGGCCGCTGCGATTTTGTCAGTATGTGCATAGAAGTAGTCACCGCTTAAACACGCGAAATTGACAATATCAGCTTCAGTGACTGTACGGCGTGCTGTTAATAGTCGTTCACCAATCACTAACTCATCAAAAGACTTTTTAAATGGATGTACGCGGTCTTCGTTAACTTTCGAGCCAGCAGTCCATGAGTGGGTAATTTGCGTTAAACTGTTTGGAGAACCTTGAATTGCAGTGCGTTGCATATAATGTTTAACTGCACGAATACCACCTAACTCTTCACCGCCACCTGCACGACCAGGGCCGCCGTGTACTAAATGTGGAAGTGGTGAACCATGTCCTGTACTTTCTTTTGCTGACTCTGCATCAAGTACATGCACACGGCCATGCCAAGGCGCAATTTTTTGAATAATTTGTTCAATATTCTCATCATTATTTTTAACGACAGAAGCCACTAGGCTACCTTCACCACGTGAAACAAGATCAGCTAGTTCTTCAATATTTTGATATGGCATGAGTGTACATACCGGACCGAAAGCTTCTGTGGTATGAACATTCGTCGCTTGTAAAGGTTGTTCGCACACCAATAAAGTTGGAGCGAAAAAAGCACCTTTTTCAGGATGGTCTGCATTAAATGTAAAGCTATCATTGCCACCAAAAACAATTTTTGCGTCTTTGCTGAGTTCGGCAACCTTTTCTGCAACGTCATGTTTTTGTTTAATACTGGCTAAAGCGCCCATGGTGGTTTCTTCTTTTTGAGGGTCACCCACCACAACTTTAGCAAGTTTGGCAGTTAGCTTCTCTTGCACAGTCGCTAACAAATTTTCAGGAACGAAAGCGCGACGAATCGCAGTACATTTTTGACCTGCTTTTGTAGTCATTTCACGGAAGACTTCACGCACAAATAAATCGACAGTTTCTTCATTTGCATCAGGGCTTAAAATTGCGCTGTTTACCGAGTCGGCTTCCATGCTAAATGGAATCGAATATTTATTGAGGTGAGGGTGGTTACGTAGTTTTTGGCCTGTGTAGGCAGAACCTGTAAAAGTCACGCAGTCTTGTGGGCCTAAGTGGTCGAACAAGTCATAAGTCTGACCACAAATGAGTTGTAGCGAGCCTTTTGGTAATACATGTGCTTCTTCAATGGCTTTTACAACAGCTTGAGTTAATTGAGAGCCATCGGTTGCAGGTTTTACAATACATGGCACACCTGCAAGTAGCGTCGGTGCAATTTTTTCAAGCATTCCCCAAATTGGGAAGTTAAATGCGTTGATGTGAACGGCAACACCTGCTTTTGGGCTTAAAATGTGTTTAGCGCCGAAAGTTCCATTTTTAGATAATTGAATCCAGTTGTCTTCGGTAATAATTTTTTCGTCATTGAGTTCACGACGAACCAGACTCGAATAAGCAAATAATGTCTGGATGCCACCTTCAATATCAATCCATGCATCTTTACGAGTCGCACCTGTTGCATAAGCAAGTTTGTAGAAGTCTTCCTTACGCTCAAGTAAATGTTGGGCAATTTGTTTTAACGCATTGGCACGTTGGTGAAACGTCCAGTTAGCCAGTTCTGAACCATTTTGTTTCGCATATTGAACAACACGTTTCATATCTATGCCATGACTACTTACGGCATAAATCGCTTCACCTGTAATGGCATTGTAAACAGGGCGTAGTTCTTCACCCGTCGAATGCCATGTTCCATAGACATAAGAAGCAAGATGAGGCAGTTGATGCTCAGACTGCTGAAAATCTGTGTCAGTTGAGGTTCCTTCTAGGTGTGCTTGTTCAAGCATGACCAAACTCCTTTTTTATGTGATACATCAATTATAAAAATCGTGAAAATATGATTCATAATTTCAGATTAATTTGTCTAAAAGTCAACTTTATTTTGATTTGTAAACGTAAAAAGATTTTTTGTTTTTAATTAATATTTATTAATTTCAAATATTTAATTCTTATTTGTTAGCTGGATTTAATTTGATACTAAAAAAGTGATTGACTTTGTTTTTAGTGTATCGAAAAATAGATTCAAGGGTGATACCTACAGGGAATGAAAGAATGGAAAACAATTACCAGAAATTTGAACAAAATATTGCCAATGAAATTACGATCGAGGCTAAGGATCAAATGCCCGATGCCTACCGCAAAACATTAATTCGTCAAATTGGACAACATGGCCATTCTGAAATTGTAGGTATGTTGCCTGAAGGAAACTGGATTACTCGTGCGCCGACTTTAAAACGTAAAGCGGTTTTGCTTGCGAAAGTACAAGATGAAGCGGGTCATGGTTTGTATTTATATAGCGCGGCAGAAACTTTAGGTGCTGACCGTGATGACATGATGGAAAAATTAATTGATGGGAAAATGAAATACTCATCAATCTTTAACTATCCAACTTTGACTTGGGCAGATGTCGCTGCAATTGGCTGGCTTGTCGATGGGGCAGCCATTGTGAACCAAGTTGCGCTTTGCCGTACTTCATATGGGCCATATGCACGTGCGATGGTACGCATTTGTAAAGAAGAAAGTTTCCACCAACGCCAAGGTTTTGAAGCCATGATGGCTTTGGCAAACGGTACGCCAGAACAAAAACAGATGGCACAAGATGCGGTAAATCGCTATTGGTGGCCAGCACTGATGATGTTTGGTCCAAGTGATGAGCATTCTCCAAACAGCGCACAAAGCATGGCGTGGAAAATCAAACGCTTTAGTAACGATGAATTACGTCAAAAGTTTGTTGATAACACCGTACCACAAGTGTTGCAACTTGGCTTGGAAGTACCAGACCCAGATTTAAAGTTTAATGAAGAAACAGGCCACTATGAGTTTGGCGAGATTGACTGGCACGAATTTAATGAAGTGATTGCCGGACGTGGACCATGTAATCACGAGCGTATCGAAGCACGCCGTAAAGCATGGGAAAACGGCAAATGGGTTCGTGATGCAGCAGTGGTCTACGCGAAAAAACAGCAGCTTGAAGCGAACAAAGTGGCTTAACAAGATTTATGGAAAAATTTGAGGAAATCAAAATGGAAGATAAAAACAACTGGTCGCTCTACGAAGTATTTGTACGTAGTAAACAAGGCTTAAGCCACCGTCATGTAGGCAGCTTAAGAGCACCTGATGATGAAATCGCATTGCAACATGCTCGTGATGTTTATACGCGCCGTAATGAAGGAATTAGCATTTGGGTGGTTCGTTCAGAACTGATTAAGTCATCACAACCAGATGAAAAAGCTGAATTTTTCGATCCTTCTCTAGACAAGATTTATCGTCATCCGACTTTTTACCATATCCCAGATGGCATTGAGCACATGTAAGGGGAATGGCAAATGAATCATTCAGTTTTATCTAAATTCTTATTACATATTGGCGACAGCCAACTGGTTTTATCTCAGCGTTTGGCTGAATGGTGCGGGCATGCACCTGAGCTAGAAATTGATATTGCCTTAGCAAATATCGGCTTGGACTTGTTAGGTCAAGCAAGAAACTTTCTGACTTTGGCTGGTCAATATGATGAAGCTAAGCGTGATGAAGACCAACTTGCGTATTTCCGTACAGAACGTGAGTTTTTAAACCTATTGTTGTGTGAACAACCCAATGGTGACTTTGCACAAACGATTGTACGCCAGTGGTTGATGGACCATTACCATCTTCATTTATTTACGGCTTTAGCGCAAAGCTCACTTCCCGAATTAAGCGCCCTTGCTGTGAAATCTTTAAAAGAAGTGAAGTATCACATCCGCTTTTCGACAAGCTGGATGGAACGTTTAAGTTTAAGCACAGATGAAGCACATCAACGTGTACAAGATGGATTAAATAATTTATGGCGCTTTACCGCTGAATTATTTGAATTGAGTGCAGACGAAAAAGCATTAGTTGCAGAAGGCGTGATTCCAGATTTTTCAAATGAAAAAGAACAATGGAACCAAACCATTGCAGATGAGCTTAAGCGTTTTGAATTAAATGTTGCTGTAAACGGTGCTTATCGCCGTGGTGCGAAACAAGGATTACATACCGAGCATTTAGGTTATTTGTTGGCTGAAATGCAATGTATTCAAAGAACTTATCCGGGAATGACCTGGTAAGACAAGGAGGTGAGCCATGCAAATGATTCGTCATTGCATCGACCAATGTTGGGATGTTCTACAAACGGTAAGTGACCCTGAAATTCCGGTTTTATCGGTTGTCGATTTAGGCATGATCCGCGGTGTAGAGATTAACGATCAACAAGAAATTATTGTTCGTCTAACTCCGACATATAGCGGATGCCCAGCAACAGATATGCTCAAAGCACAAATTGTTGAGGCATTTACCGCAGAAGCTTTGACACCGGTCAAAGTCATGGTCGATTTGTCAGAAGCATGGACCACGGACTGGATGTCTGAAGCAGGGAAAAAGAAACTACAAGTTTATGGCATTGCACCACCTGAAGGGTTGGCGCATCAGTGCGGAACTCACGTTCATTTAAATGATGGTGTCGAGTGCCCACGTTGTAAAAGCCGACATACCCGACTGTTAACAGAGTTTAGTTCTACCGCCTGTAAAGCACTTTATAAATGTCAGGACTGTCTTGAGCCTTTTGATTACTTCAAATGTATTTAAGTCTTTAGATAAGGAAATCAGCCATGAGCCAATTTGTACCATTAAAAGTAAAAAGTATTACGCCTCAAACCGATCAGGCAATTTGTATTGCATTTGACGTTGTACCTGAACAACAAGAACAATTTCAATTTCAACCAGGTCAACACTTAACCATTCGCCATTTAACCGAAGCTGGTGAAATCCGCCGTTGTTATTCAATTTGTAGTTATGCGGGCAAAGAAGACATCAGCATTGCGGTTAAAAAAATTGATCAAGGGCAATTTTCAAACTGGGCAAATGACCATTTGAAAGTGGGCGATGTACTTGAAGTCATGCCACCACAAGGTGTGTTTTTTCAAAAAGCAGCCAAGATCGGCGGACAAAACTACTTGGGTGTTGCTGCAGGGAGTGGCATTACCCCAATTTTATCGATTGTTAAGCAAGTCTTGTTTGAACAACCTGAAGCTAAATTTACCTTGCTCTATGGCAATCGCTCTTGGAAACAAACCATGTTTGCCGAGCAAATTATGGATTTGAAAGATCAGTTTAAAGAACGATTTCAACTCATCAATATCTTTTCTCGTGAGTTCAATGATAGCGAACTCATGAACGGTCGTATTGATGCAGAAAAGTTAAAACAGCTTTTTGATTTTGAAGTGCTTGAAACAAACTTTGACCATGTTTTTGCCTGCGGCCCAGACGAAATGATGAATGCTGTAGAAAGCACTTTGCCGAACTTTGGTATTGCCAAAGAGCGCATTCACACTGAACGTTTCCATACAGGACAAGCGCGTAAACGTAGTGTCGAAGCGGACGCAAATCGTAAAGAAGAAAAAGTAAACATCATTTTAGATGGTCGTGAGTTGATTGTTTCTGTGGCTCAAGATGATGAAAGTATTCTTGATGCGGCTTTACGTGCTGGTGCCGACTTACCGTATGCATGTAAAGGTGGGGTGTGTGCGACCTGTCGTTGTAAGGTGCTTTCTGGCGAAGTCGATATGTTCCTTAACTATAGTCTTGAAGAAGATGAAGTTGAAAAGGGCTATGTGCTGAGCTGTCAAACCTTGCCGAAAGGCCCAAATGTTCGCTTGAGTTTTGATGAATAGAGGCTGTCATGCAAGAGTTGATCAAAGCCAGTACAGCTGCTGACGGTGTTTTGTTATTAACCTTAAACCGTCCAGAAAAAAGAAATGCCTTAAACAATGCAACATTGCAGTGTTTGTGCGAGTTGCTCGAAGAAGCTGAACATAATGCTCAAGTCAAAGCAGTGGTTTTAACAGGTAACTCACAATGTTTTGCTGCTGGAGCAGATCTTAGCGAGCTGGCTGCAATGGACGCCGTGACTTTACAACTCGATATTCGTCCGAAGCTTTGGCAAAAAATTGATGCGTTTAGTAAGCCACTGATTAGTGCAGTCAATGGTTATGCCTTAGGCGCTGGGTTCGAGTTGGTTTTGCATTCAGATATGGTGATTTGCGGTGAAAATGCCCGTTTTGCATTACCTGAAATTGGCCTTGGCATGTTGCCGGGTGCAGGCGGAACACAGCGTTTAGCACGCTTGGTTGGGCAACAACTCACCATGCGCTGGGCCATGACAGGTGAGATGATTTCGGCAAAACAGGCAGAGCAACACGGCATTTGCAGCCAAGTGGTGCCGGCTGAATTAACCGTCGAATATGCGGTTCAACTGGCAGCCAAAATTGCCAAACAAGCACCTCTAGCGATTCGCGTGATTAAACAATCAATTAAAAGTATTCATGAAACAACGTTAAGTCAGGGACTCAAGTTTGAACGTCAAAACTTTGTCTGGCTGGCGGCTACAAAAGATCGAAACGAAGGGATTAATGCTTTCTTTGAGAAAAGAAAGCCAGTGTTTAGAGGTGAGTGATGGACTATCAAAATATTATTGCTGAAGAAAAAAATGGTGTTGGCTACCTGACATTTAACCGCCCAAAAGCACTGAATAGCTTTAACGTTGATATGCACCGTGAAGTGGCTGAGGTTTTAAACCTGTGGACCAAAAATCCGGATGTTCGCTGCGTCGTAATTAGTGGTGAAGGCCGCGGCTTCTGTGCAGGACAAGATTTAGGTGATCGTGTAGTAGACCCAAATGCTGAAGCTCCAGATTTAGGATATTCCATTGAAACTTACTATAACCCGCTCATTAAAACGATTGTAAATATGCCAAAGCCTGTGATTTGCGCGGTAAATGGTGTGGCAGCAGGTGCAGGGGCAAATATTGCACTGGCGTGTGACTTGGTGATTGCAGCTAAATCGGCAAACTTTGTACAAGCCTTTTGCCGCTTAGGTTTGGTTCCAGACTCTGCGGGTACATGGTTTTTACCACGTGCTGTAGGCCATGCGCGTGCTATGGGATTGGCTTTGTTAGGTGACAAGCTCCCAGCAGAAACCGCAAAAGAATGGGGCATGATTTGGGATGTTGTAGAAGACGCCGAGCTTAAAACAAAAGTGACTGAACTCGCTGAACGTTTAGCGAAACAGCCTACATTTGGTCTGTCTCTCATTAAAAAAGCCATTCATCAATCAAGCAACAACACCTTTGATGAGCAAATGCTGTTAGAGCGAGATTTACAACGTATTGCGGGTCGTTCCGAAGATTATCGTGAAGGGGTACAAGCCTTTATGAATAAACGTGAACCAAATTTTAAAGGGCGTTAAGCATGACAGATTTAGACTTATCTCGTGCCCGAATTGCCGTTATTGGTTCTGGCACCATGGGCATCGGTATTGCCCAGTTAGCGATCGTTAATGGGCACTCGACCGTTTTATATGATCTGGACGCTCAAAAAGCGCAACAAGCCGTTCAGGGCTTAGGGCAGACATTTAAAAAGTTGGTTGAAAAGAGCAAGCTCACACAACAGCAAGCTGATGAAGCTTTAGCGCGTTTAACTGTGGTGAATCAAATTGAAGCGCTGCGTGATGCTGACTTAGTCATTGAAGCAGTCGTTGAGAAAAAAGAAGTTAAACAGTCTTTATTTAAGCAACTTGCTGAAATTTGTAGTGCGCAAACCATTTTTGCAAGTAACACATCTTCAATTTCAGTGACTGCAATTTCGGCGGGTATTGCTCACCCTGAGCGCGTGGTAGGTTTACACTTTTTTAACCCTGCGCCAGTCATGAAACTGGTTGAAATTGTACAAGGCTTAAAAACACCAAACAGCTTATGTTTGGCTCTAAAAAATTTGATGTTGAATTGGAAAAAAATTCCAGTACTCACCAAGTCGACTCCCGGTTTTATTGTTAACAGAATTGCACGGCCGTTTTATGCAGAAGGCTTTAGAGCACTGCAAGAACAAGTCACCAGCTATGACCAGCTAGATTATGCCTTAAAGCAATGTGGCGGTTTTGCGATGGGGCCTTGTGAACTCACCGACCTCATTGGGCAAGATGTTAACTTTTCGGTAACCCAAAGCGTTTACCAAGAGTTTTTTTACGAACCACGCTACCGTCCAAGCCTCATTCAAAAAGAATTGGTCGATGCAGGTGCTTGGGGGCGTAAGTCAAAACAGGGTTTCTATAGTTATAACGAAAAAAATCAGTACGAGACATTTCAGCCTCAAGCTGTGGTTGCCAAGCCTGTCGATGCCCATATTCAGCTAAAAGGGACTTGGTCTCAGCTACCTGCTTTTTTAACGCGTTTAGGTTTAAAAGGCGGATCGGCGAGCGACGACAATATCCTTCAAATTGATGATATCGACTTACGTTTAAGCCAAGGTGAGTCAGCCAATATTCATTACCTGAGCCGTAAAGTGGTTTTAATGGATTGGCATCATGATTTTGAGCACGCAGAGGCTTTAGTACTCAGTCATAACGAACTTTGTGAAGCAAGTGATCTGGCTAAAGTTGAAGCTTACTTTGCGCAATTTGGCATGAACGTCATGTGGATTAAGGACCATCCAGCACTGTTAACCTTACGCACCATTGCTTTACTCATTAATGAAGCCTGCGAAGCAAGCTTACATGGTGTTGCGAGTCTGGAAGATATTGATAATGCCATGAAATATGGAGTGAATTATCCTAAGGGTCCTTACCAATGGTTGACACAAATGGGCGGCGCTTATGTGCTCCAAACTTTAAATAACTTATATGCACTGTATGGAGAGGAAAAATATCGCGCGAGTATCTACCTCAAGCAATATGTAGCGAAAACTCAAAACATTGCTACTCAATATTCACGTGATATGACCGAATTTGCATAATCAGGAGTCAACATGGAAGACGTTTTAATTTGCGATTTTATTCGTACCCCAATTGGACGATATGCAGGTGCCCTAAGTGCTGTGCGTGCAGATGATTTAGCTGCATTGCCCATCAAATATTTAAAAGATAAACACCCGAACTTACCGTGGAATACGGTAGACGAAGTGTTTTTAGGATGTGCTAACCAAGCAGGTGAAGATAACCGTAACGTTGCACGTATGGCAACACTCTTGGCGGGCTTACCTGATACAGTACCTGCTATGACTGTTAATCGCTTGTGTGCATCAGGTTTAGATGCGGTAGGACTTGCGGCACGCTCAATTAAAGCAGGTGAAGCGCAGTTCGTGTTGGCAGGTGGTGTAGAGTCGATGAGCCGTGCGCCATTTGTACAAGCTAAACCGACCGAAGCGTTTAGCCGTACACCTGAAATTTATGACACCACCATTGGCTGGCGCTTTGTAAATAAGCAACTTAAAGCGCAATACGGCACCGACAGCATGCCGGAAACTGCGGAAAATGTAGCTGAAAAATATCAGATTAGTCGTGAAGACCAAGATGCGTTTGCCTTGCGTAGCCAACAAAAAACCGCTGCGGCACAACAAAACGGTTTCTTTAACGATGAGATTTTGCCTGTCGAGATTGTAGACCGTAAGAAAAATGTGAATGTGGTGAATCGCGATGAACATCCGCGTGAAACGACACTTGAAGCACTCGCAAAACTAAAAGCGCCATTTAAAAAAGAAGGCGGTTCGGTGACTGCTGGAAATGCCTCTGGTGTAAATGATGGTGCCGCGTGTGTATTAATTACCAATCGTGAATTTGCAGATACACATGGTTTAAAACCATTAGCACGCGTGATTGGTATTGCAAGTGCAGGGGTTGAACCCAAATATATGGGTATAGGTCCTGTTCCGGCTGTGCAGAAAATTTTAAAGCAAACAGGTTTAACGCTAGATCAGATGGATGTGATTGAGTTGAATGAAGCATTCGCGGCCCAATCTTTGGCTTGTATGCGTGAACTTGGTCTAAAAGATGACGATGAACGTGTTAACCCAAATGGTGGTGCTATTGCGTTAGGCCATCCGCTCGGTATGAGTGGTACACGTTTAGTGATTACGGCAACACGTGAGCTAAAAAAACGAGGTGGGCGTTATGCACTTTGCACAATGTGTGTAGGTGTTGGACAAGGCGTCGCACTGATTTTGGAAAACTTAAATTAATTCAGACGGTTTTTAAAATTACATAATGAGGAGAGAGGCGATGGACAGCCTTACAATGGATAATGTTGAGCAATTAACACTTGCAGAGCTTCGAGAGCTGCAAACTAAACGGTTAAAGCAAACCCTGACTTTTGTATATGAAAATAGTCCGGTCTATAAGAAAAAGTTCGATGATGCAGGTGTGCATCCTGATGACTTCGTGACTTTAGACGATTTGGCAAAGTTTCCATTTACCACCAAACAGGATTTAAGAGACAACTATCCGTTTGGAATGTTTGCCGTACCGCAAGAGCAAATTGTGCGTTTACATGCATCATCGGGCACAACGGGTAAACCGACCGTGGTGGGTTATACCCAAAAAGATATTAATACTTGGTCGGACATTGTTGCGCGTTGCTTACGCATGGCAGGTTTAACCGCTAAAGATATGGTTCAGGTGGCTTATGGCTATGGACTATTTACAGGTGGTTTAGGTGCACATTATGGCGCTGAGCGCTTAGGTGCAACGGTTATTCCGATGTCTGGCGGCCAAACTGAAAAGCAAGTTCAGCTCATTCAGGACTTTAAACCTACTGCAATTATGGTTACGCCATCCTATTGCGTGAGCATTATTGAAAAGCTCGAGCAACAATTTGGTACTGCACGTAATACGTCTTTAAAAGTCGGTATTTTTGGTGCCGAGCCTTGGACCAATGAACTTCGCCGTGAAATTGAAGAACGCCTCAATATTAAAGCACTCGATATTTATGGGTTGTCTGAGGTGATGGGTCCGGGCGTTGCCATGCAATGTCTAGGTGAGGGCGAGGGATTAACCATTTGGGAAGATCATTTCTACCCTGAAATTATTAACCCTGAAACAGGTGAAGTCTGTAAAGATGGTGAACTTGGCGAGCTAGTCTTTACGACTATTACTAAAGAAGGCTTACCGATTATTCGTTACCGTACCCGTGATTTGACCCGTTTACTGGCGGGAGAAAATCTGGCAATGCGCAAAATGGATAAAATTGTGGGCCGCAGTGACGACATGCTAATTATTCGCGGCGTAAACGTTTTCCCGACTCAAATTGAAGAGCAAATTTTGCAAGTTCCGCATTTAGTTCCAAATTATGAAATTTTGGTGACTAAAAAAGGCCATATGGATACTTTGCATATTCGTACAGAGATGTGTCATAACTGTACTATACAGGCCAATCAACTTGCTCAGGAGTTGATGAAACGCATTAAAACCATGATTGGGATTAGCGTTACTGTAGAAGTTGTGACAGAAGCAACCTTACCTCGTTCGGAAGGTAAGGCAAAGCGGGTAATCGATATGCGTCAGATTGCTTAACATCAAGATCATTCAGGGTATAGAATCTATACCCTGAAACTAAACGCCAAGACATGAGTATGAGTGCAAAAATACAGCAAATAATTGATTCTGTTGTAAAGAATGAAACCTTAAGTGGAACTTCGCTTATTTCGACAATTTTTGGAGATTCAGTACTTCATCGGGGTGGAAACATTAGTCTTGCAAGCCTGATTCAGTTATTAGAGCTATTTGGTTTTAATGACCGCGCTGTAAGAACCTCTGTTTTTCGTTTAGTTAAAAATGATTGGTTATGTTCAGACAAAATTGGCAGAACCAGTTTTTATCGCATTACCGATTCAAGCCGTTCGACTTATTTGCAGGCCGAGCAACGTATTTATAACGACCAGATGAAAGAGTGGGACCATTATTGGGATCTTATTCTGATGTCTAGCCTCGACACTGAAAATAAAGCGTTGTTAAAGAAAGAACTCGAATGGTTAGGGTTTGCCAATATTTCGACAAACTTAATGGCTTATCCGGGTTGTAACCGTATTGAACTGCAACGCTTATTGGTTGACTTAAATATGAGTGAGCAAGTGGTGGTGTTTAAAGCCGAAACATTGCAGCTCTTTAATAATTCGGTCGATACCATTGGCCGTATGCTCAGAACCAACTGGCCCATCGATGAATTACGCCAAAGATATTTACAGTTTCTCGATATTTTTAGAGAAATTGGCGTGTTGCTGATGCAGGAAAACGAACAACTCGAACCAGTTCAGGCCTTTCAAATTCGAACTTTGCTGATTCATTATTATCGACGGATTTTGTTGAAAGACCCAGCACTACCGCTTGAATTGTTGCCAACTGACTGGCCCGCGATTAGTGCACGAACGTTATCAATGAATATTTATAAAAAAGTATTTGAACCTGCCGATGAATACTTCTTGTCTGTTGCCGCAACAGCAGAAGGACCAATGCCAAATGCCACAGCACATTATTGGCGCCGTTTCGGAGGTTTGGTGGCGACAAATGAGAGGTTAAATCATGCCTTGTTATAGTATTGACGGTGTTATTCCAGTCGTTAGCCCAGAGGCTTTTGTACACCCAACGGCTGTTTTAATTGGTGATGTGATTATTGAAGCGGGCGTATATGTAGGGCCATTTGCTTCATTGCGTGCCGATTTTGGCCGTATTCATATTAAGCAAAATGCCAATATACAAGATAGCTGCACCATACATGGTTTTCCGCAAAGCGTGACTTTAGTTGAGGAAATGGGCCACATTGGGCATGGGGCAATTTTGCACGGTTGCCGCATTGGAAAAAATGTTTTGGTTGGCATGAACAGCGTGATTTTGGACTATGCCGAAATTGGTGAAAACACTATTATTGGTGCAAATAGTCTGGTTAAAACCAAAGACATTATTCCGGCAAATGTATTGGCAATGGGTAGTCCTGCCAAGGTAGCACGTGATTTATCAGAACAAGAAAAAAAGTGGAAAACCCGTGGTACGCAAGAATACATTGAACTTGCACAGCGATGCTTAAACTCAATGCAAGAAGTTCAGCCTTTAAGCTCAGAGTTGGATGACCGCCTGACCTATAAGGACTTTAGTTCTTCAAACTATCAGATTAAACAAGATAGCGTTTAAAGGCTATTCATAAGCCGATTTCAATACATATAGGTTTAATACTTAAGGAATACTCGCACGAGTAGGGAGACGTTTGTGCAAAAAATGGAAACTACTGCGGTTGATCAATTTGCAGAACTATTGGGTGTGCAAGTGCTGCATCGCAGTTTTGATGAAGCGCGTTGTCAGCTTAATGTAAAAGATGAACACATGAATGCCTTGGGCGGCGTGCATGGTGGTGTCATATTTTCTTTAGCCGATATTGCGTTTGCGATGGCTTGTAATGCAGGGGATGCGCCATATACTGGCCTACAGGCGGATATTCGCTATATGAGCGGGGCGAAAGATAGGCTGCTATTTGCAATGGCAACCAAAGTCAGTAGTAGTAAAAAATTCGCCCATTATGAAGTAGTGATAACAGACGGTTTGAATAATAGAGTCGCGTTATTTACATCTACGTGTTATAGGCTTGCGCCGTGATAGGTGGTTAGTTTTGAATAGAGTGCTTGGGGGTATGCCATTTTTACTTAAAGTAATTGAAACATGTAAAAGGAACTTTCCTTATTTTTATATTTGTTTCTTTCCATAACTTTAAATATTATATAGAAGACTGGCTAGAGTTAGCATAGCAATTGTTAAATACAAACTAGATAGCCAAATTGGAAAGTTTTATCATTAAGCTGCTTTGATTTAAGCTACTTTCTAACAAAATGTAAAATGATACTAAAAAAGTAAAGAATAATTTTATACTTGACAGTAAGCAATATTTTATTAAAAAACTTAATAATTTAGAGTAGTTGCTTGAAATAATTTATATAATATTATAATTTAATTAATGTTAATTCTTGTAAAGAAATAAAACAATCAGTACTAACTTAAAAGGCTTCAACGGTAGATGTAATGCATATAAGTTCAATAAAAGTAAAAAATTTTAGAGCAATTAAAGATGCTGAATTAAAACTAGATCCTAATCAGAAACAGGATTTAACTTTAATTGTGGGAAAGAATAATAGTGGAAAAACCTCATTTATTATGGTTTTTGATAAATTCTTTAAGAAGGAGGATAATTTTAATTTTCACGACTTTTCAACGCATCTTAGAGAAAAAATTTATAAAATTGAGAGCGAGACTATTGAAGAGGCTATAATTGGTCTATTTTTGGAAATATCATATTCTAAAGATGATAATCTTGAATATTTGTCTGAATTTATTATAGATCTAAATTCTAAAAATAATACTGTAAAGTTATATTTTGAATGTTTAATTGATGAGGAAAGATTGCGAAATGATCTTATCAATATTGATAAGAAGCATAAAAAAAAGTTTATTGAAAAAAATATTACTTCTTACTTAATAAAAAATTTATATATATATGAGAAAGATGAGGATATCGAAAATAATAAACAAAAATTAATAAAAAAAGAAGTTTCAGCAATTAACAGTTTGATTAATTATCAAGTAATTCATGCCAAAAGAAACTTGGCAAGTTCTGAGACAAAGGAAAAATCTAGTCTTCCATTATCAAAATTAAGTACTGAATATTTTAATAAAGAAAATATGTTCAGTGAAAAAGATTTTATTAAGATTAATAATGCCATATTAGAAATGGATGAAAATTTAAATAATTTATATGATACTCATTTTGAAGGTTTTTTTGAAAATGTTAGGGATTTTTTAGGAAGTACGGCTTTAAAAGTATTATCAAATTTAGAGTCTAGACAAATAATGTCTAATAGTTCAAAAGTAGTGCAAATAGATAGTGAAGAAAATTTTTTACCTGAATCATTAAATGGTTTAGGAAATTTAAATATTTTATATCTATTATTGCAAATTGATTTAAAAAAACGCTTTTTTATCCAGGAAGACAGAAGTATTAATTTACTTTTTATTGAAGAGCCAGAAGCCCATACACACCCACAAATGCAATATATATTTTCAAAAAAAATTAAAAAAATAATTGAAAATATCCCTAATTTACAAACCTTTATTTCAACTCATTCATCACATATTGTGTCACAGTGTAATTTTGAGGATATAAGATATTTTCATAATCATAATGGAAATGTGAAAATAAAAAACTTCTATCTAGAATTAGAAGAAAAATATAAGTTGCAAACAGAATTGTTTAAGTTTTTGAAACAATATATTACTCTTTATTCAGCAGAGTTGTTTTTTGCTGAAAAAGTTATATTTATTGAGGGAGTCTCAGAAAAAATACTACTTCCATATTTTATAAAGAATTTTGATGAGAAAAATAAAGGAAAACATGACTATATTCCAATCAGTTCTCAAAATATTACTTATATTGAAGCTGGAGCGAATGCTAAAGCCTTTCAACATCTATTAAATTTCTTCGAAGTTAAATCACTTATTATCACTGATATTGATTCTGTTGAACCAGTAGAAAAAGATGGAAAAATAAATAATGAAGCTTGTGAAGTTAAGAATGGGGTTAGTAGTAGTAATGCAACAATTAATCATTATTTAAATTATAATGAAAATGATCCGGATTGGTTTAATCTTTTGAAAAAAAGAGGTATTAAAATTACTGATAAAAATATTAATCTATTCTACCAAACAGAAGAGAATGGATATCACGCCAGAAGTTTTGAGGATTCATTTATAAGTGTCAATTATGAACTTATAAAAAAACATAAAAAAGATATTTTTGGTTTGAAAAATAAATACAAAATTAATGATAATCCTGAAAATTTTTATGACCTTACAGAGAGTATTATAAAAAGTAAATCAGAATTTGCTTCTTCGCTTTTGTTTTTAGCTCTGGTTAATGGCGACAAAGAAGGTGATGAAAAAATTGAATGGAAAACTCCTAAATATATTTATGAGGCATTAGAATGGATCAATCAATAAAAGCAATTGAAAGCGTTAAAGAGATTATTATAAATAATCAATTTCATAAAGACGGTTTTAGAAATTTTGTATTGCAAGGTGGGGCAGGTAGCGGTAAGACAGAGTCACTTAAGGAAGTTATTGAATTTATTTCTAATAGTTATCCAAATCAAAAGATTGCTTGTATTACACATACAAACATTGCTGTCGATGAGATTAGATCACGTATTAAGAATACTAATCTTTGGGTTTCTACAATTCACTCTTTTTTAAATGAACAAACCAAAAATTTTCAAAAGAATTTACAAGAGGTTTTACCTTATATTTTTTATATAGATAATAGTGATATTAATGATTACGAAGATTATAAAAAAAGATATGAAAAATTATCTAAACTAAGTTATAAGCTTAATAATAGAAGAATGGATAAAGTTGTAGGTAAGAGAGATTATAATGCAGATATAATCAATTACAATAATATTTTACTTGGTGAGATAAAATCCATAAATAGCATGATTCTTGAGGTAATTTCCTCAAAAGATTTTAGAGATATAAAATATAATGAAACTGTATTTGATTCAATAAGTGATGGAACTTTTTCTCACGATTCTCTTATAAAAGTTTCATATTTTCTTGCAGAAAAATATAGCTTATTTTCTAAAATTATAAGTGATAAATTTGACTATATTTTTATTGATGAATACCAAGATACTGATAAAGTTTTAGTTGATTTATTGTTGAAAAAAATTGCAATAAATAAGAAAACTACTATTGGTTTTTTTGGCGACTCAATGCAAGGTATTTATGATGGTATAGGTAGCCTTGATGATTATATTAGAGATTTTAATCTGATTTATATACCTAAAGATGATAATTATAGATGTTCACAGCAAGTAATTGATTTTTTGAATATAATTAGGAATGATGATATTAAACAAAAAGTTGCACTTAAAAAAGGTGAGAGTTTAGATTCACGACAAGGATCGGTTAAGATATATATTAATAAAATTCAAAAAGTTAAGTCTAATGGTCATCAAGAAGATAAAGAAAAATATATTGCTTTAATAAATGACGCAATAAAAAAAGTAAAGGAAAAGAGTGATATTTTAAATCTTAATATCTTGCAGTTAACAAATAAATCTATAGCATCTGAGTTAAAATTTTCAAAATTATTTAAAGTGTTTGAAGATAGATATCTTAACTTGGAGCAGACTCAGATAGAATCTAACTTGAAGAAAATACAAGTTAAAGATGTAGTTGACTTAATTTTTCTATATAAAAACAATAGACATAATGATTTAATATTAAAGCTTAAGAAAAATAATTTAAAAATTAAAAAATTAGATGATAAAATTAATATTATTTCTCGATTAAGTTATATTTGTGATAATGATTTAGGCTTAAATGAAGCTCTTGATTATTGTTATGAAAATAAATTACTTATAAAGTCCCCACAAAGAATCGACTTTGAAAGTCAATCAAAGCGTCATTTTGAGCAATGTGATTCTGATCCTGTATTCAAAGACTTAAAAACTCTTTTAGAAAGAGATAATCTAAATACTTACAATAGAGCTAAGCAACATTGCACATATGATATCGATCAATATGATTATGATGATTTTATGAGTTCTTATAGAAAGATTAAATTTAGTGATTCACTGTTATCAAATAACTTACTTCTGAGTGAGGTTTTAAATTATTTTAATTATATTGAGGAAAATTCAAATTCAGACGAAAAATATTTAACAATGCATAAAACAAAAGGGACAGGTATTGAAAACGTTTTTGTTGTATTAGAAGAATTTTTCTGGAGTAATTATTCATTCAGAAGTATATATGACTCTAGTTACTCTAATTTTAAAGTTAAAGAAAAATCTGAGAAGTTATTTTATGTTGCATGTTCTCGTACCATAAAAAATCTAATGATTTTAATAAACTATGAAACGAATGATGAGCTGGAATTGATACGAGAGAAATTTAGTGGTTTTGAAATTATTGAATTAAATAGCAGTGATACTAATTTATTGATTACTAATCCAGATGTTGAAAACTTTACTTTACCTGCTGCTATAGAAAGTAATATACAAGTAAGTATTTAATAAGAACCCTATTAATTTATAGATTAATAGGGCATATTTTATAGATATTATGTTTTTAACTTCCATTTTGGCTATTTCCTTTATAGCCCCACTTAACAATAACTCCCTCATTATTTAGCCTTACTTTTCTAATGATTTAATTTAAAACAAATGGCATTTTGCGTGCTTGACTGAAATAGGACAGGGCACTATTCTTTGCCTGCTGGCCTACATTGCCAGACGGTCGTCGCGGACCGATTACAACAGCATCAGAATTATTCCTTTCTGAGGGATAATTTTGTGTGAGCATCTCCTCGTCTCCTCCCGTAGCGGTAGGATGATCTGACCCCATAAAGTTGGACAGTTAGTTAAGCAGT
>NZ_JBQENP010000022.1:0-50764 GCF_052044755.1 Acinetobacter sp. 22512
TTTTTCAACAAGTTTCTATCTGCATCACCGCCGATGGATGTGCATTATAGACCATTACATTCCCTTTGCAAGGGGTATTTCAGCCTTTTTCACTTGAGTGCCGTTTTTTTCTACTATTTTGCGAAAAAAGTCATATATATGGCTTTTTTTTGGGCATTTTTACTGCCTTTTATTAGTTTTATATTTAAGAATTTGGGAAATTTTTAATTTCCTATGTCTTTAATAGACGGTTATAGACATATATAGTCCCTTAAATCTAAAGATTCCAAAGATTCCAAAGATTCCAAAGATTCCAAAGATTCCAAAGATTCCAAAGAAATAATAGAGTAAACACTCTATTCCCAGCTATATTTCTTCTTGCTTTTAACTTACTTCATTTATTATTAATTATGTTTAGATGGTTCCACGTGGAACGCTTAATTGGTTTTGTGATCCAGAAATAAAAAAAGCAGGATTACTCCTGCTTTTTTAATCTATAAATTTTTTATTAGTCAGTGAAAGTTACACGTGCAATTGCTTTTTTACCTGATTGAATAATAAAGCTTCCGTTTTCTTTTACAGAGAAGCTTGCATCAACAGCATTCCAGTCAACTTTTACCGCACCACGAGCTACCGCATCTTTTGCCGCAGCTGCATTCGGATTTAAGCCTGCTACACGTAAAATCGTAGCAATAAAGATTTCTCCTCCAAACTCACCAAGTGAAATAGTCACTTCTGGTGTGTCTTCAGGTACTTCACCTTCTGTAATACGGTTACCAGCACTCTTATGGGCATTAGCAGCAGCTTCTGCATCATGGAAGCGTTCAACTAGCTCAAGCGCAAGAATACGTTTTACTTCTTGCGGATTACGACCAGCAGCAATTTCATCTAATAGAGCTTTGATCTCATCAAGAGATTTGAAGCTTAATAAATCGAAATAGCGTTCAATTAAAGAGTCTGGCATTGATAAAACTTTTTGGTACATTGCCCCTGGTGTATCAAATACACCAATATAGTTACCTAAAGATTTAGACATTTTATTTACGCCATCTAGACCTTCTAGAATCGGCACGGTGATACACACTTGAGATTCTTGGCCATAACGGCTTTGTAAAGTACGACCCATAAGTAAGTTAAAGGTCTGGTCTGTACCGCCTAACTCAACGTCAGCTTCAAGCGCAATTGAGTCATAACCTTGAACTAAAGGATATAAAAACTCATGAATTGCAATCGGCTGATGATTGCTATAACGCTTAGTAAAGTCATCACGCTCTAACATACGTGATACAGTTTGCTGGCTTGCTAATTGAATAAGGTCAGCAGCAGACTTTTGATTAAACCATTCTGAGTTAAAACGTACTTTTGTTTTATTCGGGTCTAATATCTTGAATACTTGCTCTTGATAAGTTTTAGCGTTGGCTTCTACTTGTTCACGTGACAACGGCGGACGAGTTGCGCTTTTGCCAGTTGGGTCACCGATCATCGCTGTATAGTCACCGATCAAGAAGGTAACTTCATGGCCCAAGTCTTGGAAAGTTTTTAGTTTATTAATAAGAACCGTATGTCCTAAATGTAAATCTGGTGCTGTAGGATCAAAACCAGCTTTAATTTTAAGAGGGCGATTCTCTTTAAGCTTTTTCAGTAAATCTTCTTCTGAAATAATTTCGTGCGTGCCTCGTTGGATGAGGGCAAGCTGTTCTTCGGCGGGCAAGAAATTTGACATCACAAAACCTAAACACATCAGTTATTCAATTTGTGCGATATACTAACATTTTTTCAGCGTCTTGCAGGGGAAGTTGCATATGAGCGCAATCTATATCGGCGTAATGACTGGCACTAGTATGGATGGTGTGGATATTGTAGCGGCTTCATTTGAGCCACTACAGCTTCATGCCACTCTTACAGCTCCATTCGAACCCGAGTTACGTGATGAGCTTATGGCATTGACTTTGCCCGATGACAATGAAATTGACCGCATGGGTAAAGCTGATGTTGCTCTGGCCAAAATGATTGGTGATGGGATTAATACTCTTATTGAGAAGCACCAATTAGACCGTAGCCAAATTAAAGCAATTGGGTCGCATGGGCAAACCATTCGTCACCGTCCAGAACATGGCTTTACGTTACAAATTGGTGATCCAAACATTATTACTGAAATTACTCAGATTCCGGTTGTTTCAGATTTCCGTCGTAGAGATATGGCAGCAGGTGGTCAAGGCGCGCCATTGGTTCCGGCTTTCCATCAAGCATTATTTCAACATCCAAGTATTCATCGTGTAATTTTGAATTTGGGTGGTATTGCTAATGTGAGTATGCTGCCTGCCAATAACAGTGACGGCGTATTTGGTTTTGATACAGGTCCTGCAAATATTTTGATGGATGCTTGGTGCCATCGCCATACAGGTCATCCATATGATGAAAATGGTGATTGGGCTGCCTATGGTCACCCTATTCGCTCTTTACTCGACCGTCTTCATGCGCATGAGTATTTTTCTAAAGAACCACCTAAGAGCACAGGACGTGAAGACTTTAATATTGATTGGTTAGATGATCAGTTAATCGATTGGCGAAATGATTTAACTTATGACGAGTTAGAAGATACACCTGAAAACATCCAAGCTACCCTATTAAAACTTACTGTGCGTGCTATTCAAAAAGCGATTTATCGTTCTGAGATGGAAACAGGCGAAGTGTATGTTTGCGGTGGTGGAGCTTATAACTCTTATTTACTAGAACAGTTACGTTGGCGTTTACGTAAACATAATTGGTCTGTTCAACCTACCGATGTGTTAGGACTTTCCCCTACTTGGGTCGAGGCTACAGCATTTGCATGGTTAGCAATGCGCTTTGTAGATGGTTTAAGTGGAAATTTGCCAGCAGTCACAGGCGCTTCGGATTTCAGAATCCTAGGTACGATCACGGCAGTATAAAACTATTTATTGATTTGTTTGGTTAGATTCGACCTCATAGCACATTTACTGACCCGAAATGCTGTTATTTAAATGAGCATAAAAACTCATGATAAATGCCGATAAAAATAATTTAAGGCATGTTTGTATGGATCTAACTAAACGTATTCATCAATACACACGTGGGGCTTGGACATTCGATGTGATTGATTCAGGCCCTATAGATGGTCCTCTCGTTGTTTTATTGCATGGTTTTCCAGAAACTGCTCATAGTTGGGAGCAGACTTCGGAATTATTGCATGAGTATCAATTTAGAACACTTGCGATTCATCAACGTGGTTATAGTTTAAATGCTAGACCTCAAAGCCGATTTCAATATTCCTTGAGTGAACTTGTAGAAGACGTAGCAAGTTTAATTAAACAGCTTGGCCAGCCAGTTTATTTAATGGGGCACGACTGGGGCTCGGCAATTGCGTCAGGCGTTGCTATGAAGTATCCACAATATATTCAACATCTCACTTTAGTTTCTGTGCCCCACCAAGCTGCATTTTTAAAAGCTTGTTTAAGCAGTAGACAACTTTTTAAATCTTATTATTTTGCAATTTTTCAGTTACCGATTCTGCCCGAACTTTTATTTAAAAAGATACCTAAATTGGGTCGTAAGTTTCTAAAGTCATCAGGCATGACTGAACAGCAAATTGCGATATTTGAGGCTGAGTTTATAAAGGAAAATAGATTAACCACGGCGTTGAATTGGTATCGTGGCTTTTTTTGGGACAAACCTCAAAATCCGTTTAAAGCCATAGATGTCCCCACTCTTTTTATTTGGGGTAAACATGATATTGCCGTTACAGAAAAAAGCGCCGAGCTAAACTCACATTATTTTAAAAATAGTTATGAAGCAGTTTTTATGAATGCGTCGCACTGGATTCCATATCAGAATGCACCTGAACTGGTACAATACTTTTTAGAATCTGTCCGTAAAAAATAATGATTTGATCAATAAAAAAACCTCTCAAAATAGAGAGGTTTTTTAAATTTTAAAATTCTTTTAAATCGAGAATGAAGAACCACAACCACATGTTGTTGTTGCATTCGGGTTTTGTACGATAAAACGCGAACCTTCAAGACCTTCTACATAGTCAACTACTGAACCAATAAGGTATTGGTAACTAAGTGAGTCAACCAGCATTTTTACATCGCCATTTACGAATTCTGCATCATCTTCATTTACGCTTTCAGCAAAATTAAAGCCATACGAAAACCCTGAACACCCGCCTCCTGTTACATACACACGTAACATGAGATCGTCATTCCCTTCACTATCACGGAGTTGGCGTACCTTATTGGCAGCATTATCTGTCAAAACTAGAGCTTGGGCATTCATGATGATTGTTCCTCGGATTTTGCTGTGCCTTTCAAAATAAAAAAGACCCTATATTGAGTATAGCATAATCAATATAGGGTCTGTCTTCGAAGTTTAAAGCGAATCTTGAGTATTTTTATCAAGATTATTTGTAATTCTCATCCTGTAAGCCACATTCGAAGTTTTTAGCATCTTGCTTACAACGGAATTGCCATAGTAATTTCATCATGCGTTTATCGTAGACACCGCGTTGTGTAAGGTTAATTCGAGACTCACGCATAAGCTTTTGGTAACCCGGTTTATCGGCTGCTGGGACATCCATCCAGTATTTTTGTGGAATATCAGCTTTCATCTTACCCAAGATGGTAAAAGCACGTGGTAGCTGACCCGAAACCCATTCCCTAGATTTCTGGCCAAAACCAGCTGGGAACTTATCAGGTCGGATAATAATATTTCCTGTGACCTGTAAGATTGGATAATTCACGATCGCACCTTTTGTTCCTAAACCTTTTTGTAGTTCTAAAGGCTTAAATGCTGCTGCTGGCGCACCAATAATATCAACTTGATGGTTATTAAATTTCGCACCAAAATTTGTTACGTCAGCACTCACAGCCTGTGCACCTACCTGCTGAACCATAATTTTTTGAGCTTCATCATAGTCAAGAACAGCAATTTTCTTACCGGCGGCTTTCGCTACCGTATTGATGCTGCGATCATTTACTAAAAGGTAAGCATCACCAACTGGAATAACACCCACAACCTCATAGCGACCATTAACCATATATTTACTAAAAGTCGGACTCGCTAAACCTTGCATCACTTTTACAGCAAGCTTGAGGTCAGGAATCGCTCCAATTGCGTCTAATGACCCTGTAAATGAGTTAAATTGGCGACCACGCATCCCTGACACGCTAATACCATCACATTTACCCGCTTTAAAATCTTCAGCAATCACGGCTTCATTCTGGTTTACTTTAAGCTCGATATCAGCTCCCCAGTTTTTAGCGGCAAGTTGATAATCCTTCATCAGCGCATAAACATCGCCATTTTTTCCAACGAAGTCAAAAACACATACTGTTTGTTTAGCCTCGGCTGCAAAAGAAACTGTAGTAAGTCCCATCGCAAGTAATAGCGTTTTGGAAAATTGCATATTCTTTTTCCTTTCCTTGTGGAGTTTTTGTTTTTCGATACCAAGAAATTTCACACCATCAGGTATGAATCGGATAGGCTTCATATAAAAATCATGTTGGAATATTTGTATAGACCGTATTTGCTTTTATGATTTTATTTCCCTGAAAAATAGATAGCGATTGATCTATCTATTAGCAATTATTTTAATCACTCAAGTCCTTGATCCATTTTTATACCTTCATGTTTCCTTATGAAGTTTTTATCTAAATTTAGCTTAACGTCTTTCTATTTATCCACAATGGCAGAACTGACAGCGCATATAAAACAAAAAGCCTAGAACTCAGTCTAGGCTTTTTGAAAGAAATTAGGATTATTCACCAGGCATTGAACATTCAAAGTTCGCCTTGTCTACAGAACAACGTGCTTTTTTGAGTACAGACATCATTCCAGCATCGTAAACACCGCGTTTAGTTAAGTCCATACGGCCATCACGCAACATTTTTTGATACTTAAGTTTATCTTCTGCACTTAAGTTCATTTTGTATTTGCCAGGAATTTGCGCTTCTAAACGGTTGATCATTGCAAAGCTCTTAGGTAACTGTTTAACAAACCAGTCACGAGATTTTTGACCAAAACCAGCTGGGAATTTATCAGAACGTAATACTAGATCTGCTGTAACGTGTAATACAGGGAAGTTCCACATTACACCGTTTGCGCCTAAACCTTTATTTAATTCTAATGGTTTGTAAGCATAAGCAGGCGCACCTACCATATCTACCTGACCATTGTTAAATTTAGCAGCAAAGTTTGAGATATCAGAAAGAACTGCTTGAGCACCTACACGTTGCACCATAATTTTTTGTGCATCGTCATAGCCAAGTACAGCGAATTTTTTACCCGCAGCTTTTTCAACAGAATTGATGTTTTTGTCGCGTACGAAAATGAAAGCTGAACCTAGCGGAGAAATACCAGCAACTTCGTATTTTTTACCACCCATATTTGTGGTCATTTTTGCTGCATTACGTGCATCTAATACATAAGTAATTGCACGTTGAGCGATTTGGTTATTTGGAACACCACCAAGTGAGTCGATAGATCCTGCGAATTTGTTATATTGGCGTGCACGCATTGCTGTCATTGCCACAGCATCACATTTACCCGCTTTAAAATCATTATCGGCAACAGCCTCGTCCTGACGAGGAACTAAGTTAATTTCAGTACCCCAGCCTTTTGCAGCAAGAGCCCATTCTTCCATCATTTTATATGAGTCGCCTGCTTTTCCTAAGAGGTCGAATACACATACGGTACTCGCTGCTTGCGCTGAAGCAGAAAAACCAACAACAGAAGCGGCAGCCATAGCAAGTACGATTTTTTTCATTTTCTTCATCCTTCCACGGAACAGATTTTTTGTTTGAAGTTTCCTTTCAAACACAGATATTAATCATGTTTTTTAGAAAAAAATAGAGCTTTTACTCAAATATTTTTATCTCATTGAACCATTGTTTGTTGGTTTTAAATTATTTATTAAAAGGAAAAATCGCTAATTTTCCGTAAGTTACTTTTTATATTCACAATTTTCATACCCATATTCAGCTTTGAAATATATGTAGCGTTTTTGTGTTTAAAAAATAAACTACTCTCCATTAAGCGTACATTCAAAATTTGTCCGTTCAACTGTACAGCGGGCGCGCTTTAGCACACTCATCATTGTTGCATCGTATACACCTTGTTTTGTTAAGCTGAGGCGACCTTCACGTAAAATTTTTTGATATTTAGTTTTGTCTTCTGCTGAAAAATTAATTTTAATTTTTGAGGGTACGCCCATTTCTAGCCGTTTTATCATGGCAAAATTCTGAGGTAATTTTTGTATAAACCAAGTACGTGACTTTATACCGAAATCTGTGGGGAACTTATCACTTCGGGCAATTAAATCACCCGTAACGTTAACTACGGGGAAAGTAAACATTGCCCCTTTCACGCCAACCCCTTTACCAATCTCTAAAGGTTTATAAGCATAGGCTGGTGCCGCAATTGCATCGACTTGGCCACTATTAAACTTTTTCACAAAATCGGTAATTTCTGAAGGAATGGGCTGAGCGCCAACGCTTTCCACCATAATTTTTTGTGCTGCGTCATATTGCAAAATAGCAAACTTAGTTCCACGTACTTTTTCAATTGAATTAAGATTTTTATCTCTCACAAATAAATAAGCCAATCCAATCTGGACAATACCAACGACCTCGTAATTGGTTCCATTTTGTGCAGTCACCATGCGATGTTTATTACGCTTATCTAAAACATAACTAATAGCTTTTTGAGCAATTGCATTACTGGTTACCCCTCCAATCGCATCAATTGAACCTGCAAATTTATTATAATTTCGCGCCCGCATGGAGGTCATATAAGCGGCGTCACATTTTCCTTCACGCAGTCTCCGGTCAACTAAGCCTTCATCTTGAAATGGAATTAAAGTGATATCTGCTTGCCATTCTTTCGCTGCAAGCGCCCACTCTTCCATCATTTTATAGGACTCACCTGACTTTCCTAATAAATCAAACACACAGACACTTTGCCCAGCATGTACTGTCCCCACAGCACAGCAAAATACTGCACCAATTATCCCCAATCTTTTTTTCATTTGACTTTCCTTAGTCTAGTTTTATTAGTAGCTCATTAATCAACCAAATTTCAAACTGTTTTTATTTTAGCCATATTTTTTTAAAAGTATTCTATCTTATTCAATATTTTGAAAATTTCGGATGAATAGCGAAATTTAGGATGTCTTGATATATCTAATTATTAATACCTGCTCACTAAAATCCGGAAAGTTTTGTTTTCATCGGCAGTTCTCTTTAAAATACAGCATCCCTAACTCACCTCGATACAATAAGATGATTCAATTTGACCAAGTTTCTTTACGCCGCGGTGGACGTGTTTTATTTCAAAAAGCGTCTATGCAATTACACCCAGGTTGGAAGATTGGTCTAACTGGTGTAAATGGCGCGGGTAAATCGACCTTATTTGCTGCACTACTTGGAAGTTTAGGTGCAGATGAAGGTTCACTTACTCGTCCGACAGGCTGGACCGTGGCGCATATGGCCCAAGAAGTGAAAGCCCTAGATATGCCTGCAATTGATTTTGTTCTTTCAGGTGATGAAGAGTTTTGGGATATTCAAAATAAGCTTGCTCAACCAGATCAACTGACTGATTTTGAACTGGCTAAATTGCATGGCCGCTTTGATGAAATTCATGGTTATTCAGCGCCCTCTAAAGCTGCGCAGCTCATGGCAGGTCTTGGCTTTCTAGAAAATCAATTACGTTTGAACGTTGAGAGCTTCTCAGGTGGATGGCGTATGCGTTTAAATTTGGCGCGTACATTGATGAGTCGTTCTGATCTACTCTTACTGGATGAACCAACAAACCACTTAGATTTGGATGCAATTCTGTGGTTAGAAGATTGGCTTAAAGCCTATGAAGGTACACTCATTCTAATTTCGCATGACCGCGACTTTTTAGATGCGATTACAGATCATATTCTTCACATTGAAAATCAAGAACTCACGCTTTACACCGGAAACTACTCTACGTTTGAAACCACACGTAGTGAACGTCTTGCCCAGCAACAGCAAGCTTTTGAGAAGCAGCAAGAAACACGTGCTCATCTACAAAAGTTTATTGACCGTTTTAAAGCAAAAGCGACTAAAGCTCGTCAGGCACAAAGTCGTATTAAACAACTTGAGCGCATGCAGCAACTTGCACCAGCCCATATAGATACGCCGTTTACTTTTAGTTTCCGTGAACCAACTAAAATGAGTTCACCTTTGCTGACTTTAGACAACGCCAGCATTGGTTATGGTGATAAGCAAATAGCCGAAAAAATCAGATTACAAATTACGCCAAACTCACGTATTGGTTTACTGGGTATGAACGGCGCAGGTAAGTCAACATTGATTAAGAGCTTGGTAGGTGATTTACCACTCTTGGCAGGTGAACGTAAAGCTTCCGAGCTGCTTAATATTGGTTACTTTGCGCAGCACCAGATGGATGCTTTAGATGGCAATGCTAGCCCAATGCTACAGCTTGCACGTATAGCAGATAAACAAATTAGTGAAGCCACTCTACGTTCGTTCTTAGGGAGTTTTGGCTTTAGTGGTGAACGCATGGATACACCATGTGAAAGCTTTTCTGGTGGAGAACGCGCTCGTTTAGCCCTAGCACTCATTGTATGGCAGCGTCCAAATGTTTTAATTCTCGATGAACCAACAAACCATTTAGATCTTGATATGCGTCATGCACTGAGCATGGCATTACAAGATTTTGAAGGTGCCGTTGTTCTGGTTTCCCACGAACGTCAACTTATTGCAAGTGTATGTGATGAGCTTCTTTTAGTACACGGCGGTAAATGTACTGAGTTCGAGGGTGATTTACAGGACTATGCTAAATGGCTACGTGAAGCACGTCAGCAACAAATCAATGCTCAGACTGCTGTGGCACAGAACAATTCGTCCTCTGCCGCTCCAGCGCCTGCTAAAGTTGATAAAGAAGCACAGCGTAAAGAAGCAGCTCGTCGTCGTGAACAGACTCGACCTATTCGTAAAAATATTGAAAAAGTTGAGTCTCAAATTGAAAAGCTACAACCGCAGCTTGCCAAAATTGAAGAATCCTTAGCAGACACATCTTTATATGAGGCTGCACGTAAAGACGATTTACTCAAACTTATGAATGAACAGACTGAGCTGAAGGCTAAACTTGAGCAACACGAAGAGCAGCTTTTGGAACTCATGATGGAATTAGAAGAAATGGAAGCTTCTTTTGATTAATCCATTTTCTAAAATAAAAAAGCCGATTTCTTAATCGGCTTTTTTATTTGTTAATAAGGCGTATAAAAAGCCCCTAATTCATTTAAATTGGTATTTATCGGTAAAGGCCACACATTGCTTGATAAGCTGTCAGCGATATATAAATCGTATCCGCCTCGACTTCCTGTTTGTCCTGCAAGAGACACCACCATGTAACGCTGATCTAAAGGAGCTGGATCGGAAGTATCATAATTAATATTGTTAAATGGCAAACGTGTAGTTTGTTTATTAGCCATATCATAAATATAGATCTGGTCATGAGGATTTGTTGGGCTATACCAGCGCACATATAAGAACCGACTTCCTTGCCACCATACTGGATAATATGAAGCGATATTGGTCAGCTGTGTATCATAAGCACCCGACTGATCAATACTAAAAATTCTAGAATTATTTCCAGCACCTTTTGCATACAAAATTTGAGTGGTATTCACCATCGGATAAGGCATCGATTCTTCTATATCCCAACCATTTTGAGTCACAGAAGTCATCGTCCGATCCGTCATTTTAATGATTTTTAGATCGCCATTTTGTTTAAAAATAATACGCTGGTTATCTATAAATTTAGGGTCTTCATCGCGCTTATTATTGCCTTGAGTTAAGTTAATAGGTAACTCAGTGCTTCCGACCTTCCACACATATACATCCCATGCATCACCATAATGCTGTCCAGAATTCACTCCCATAAACGTTAACCATTTTCCATCTGGAGAGAAATGGCCATTCATCATATGGTCAATTTTCCAATTTGCGCCGAGTAATGTGGTCTGCTGTGTTGTGAAGTTATAAAGATAAAGCTTACTGTCCCATGCCTCATAATTACTATAACGATGAAATACTAATTTTCCATAAAAGGTGGGGGCTATCGCAGCATGCAGTTGAAATAAACAATTAAAAAATATGATTCCAATGCATAAGAGTTTTTGTATTTTTTTCATAATTATATTTCCTATTGTTATTAGTAAGTACCGCATAGAGAATATAACTTCGAATAGTTTACTTGTTAAACAAAATACTTTTTTCGGATACAAAAAAGGGCTAATGATGATTAGCCCTTTACCATAAAAAATCAATTATCTAAATTTTTTATGATTTTCATTACGTATTTTGACTAAATTAATTGCTTCAGTTTTGGCTTGATCTAATTGTCCTTGCTCAACTAAAACAGTTACTTTATCAATTTCGGCAACAAGCTGATCTAAACCAGCTTGGTACTCTTTTACCTTTACATTTTCTGATGGCAAACCTTCGAGTTTATGCGGCAAATATTGCTTAGAAGAAACTGCTGCTTCACGCATTACAACAAGCTGTTGTTTCGCGTTATCAGTATCTTTCGCTTCGGCAAATGCTTTAGTACTCTTAGCTAAAGTTTTCATATTCGTTTCTAGGTCTACCGCCCAAACAGCAGAACTTCCTAAAACCGCACATGAAATTAAAAGACTAGCTAATAATTTCTGACTCATCATTCTCTCCCTAGACTGATTTAGAATCATGTTATGAATTAAGCATCAATATCCGCATTTAAAGCATTCTCTTCAATGAATGCACGACGTGGTTCGACATCATCACCCATTAAGCAAGAGAACATACGATCTGCTTCAATCGCATCATCAATTGTCACCTGCAACATATTACGGTTTTCAGGGTCCATTGTTGTTTCCCACAACTGTTCAGCATTCATCTCTCCAAGACCTTTATAGCGTTGGATCATCATACCACGGCGTGAATCTTGTAAAATATGTTGCCAAACTTGATGGAAGTTAGCCACTTGAATACGGCGATCACCTTTTTGTAAAAAAGCACCGTCTTCAAGTAAAGTGAACCAACTCTTCGAGTTTTTCAATAAACGTGCATATTCAGCAGAATTCAGTAAAGCTGCATCAAGCAAATACGCATGCGGCAGATTATGAACATAGACAGTAATACGCGGCCAATAATGCGCAGATTTTTCACCTTGAGCATTTTCACGCTCAAATGCCTCTAAAGAGATTTCTGGACGTAAACTTGGCTGTAATCTGGTAATGATATCGCGTACCTGATCTGCCCATTGTTGTACATAAGCTTCATCATGGTTTTGATCACTCTTGAATGCTTCTACTTCAAGTAAAGCATCAAGTAAGCTAGCTGGATAACGTAAAGTTAAGCGCTGTAAGCTCTTTTGTGAAACCTGATAGTCCTGAATCACTTTCGCAAGTGCTTCACCTGTAATTGCAGGTGCTTCAGCATTGGTATGCAAAGATAGCTCATCAATCGCATTTGAGATGAGATAAGTTTCTAACGCATCATTATCTTTGATGTATTGTTCTTGCTTACCTTTCTTCAATTTATACAAAGGTGGCTGAGCAATATAAATATGCCCACGCTCAACCAATTCTGGCATTTGACGGAAGAAGAACGTTAACAACAAGGTACGGATGTGCGAACCATCGACGTCGGCATCGGTCATGATAATGATTTTATGATAGCGGAGCTTATCAGGGTTATATTCTTCACGACCAATACCACAGCCAAGTGCAGTGATTAAAGTACCGACTTCCTGACTAGAAATCATTTTGTCAAAGCGTGCACGTTCAACGTTCAGGATTTTACCTTTCAACGGTAAAATAGCCTGCATTTTACGATTACGACCTTGCTTAGCACTACCACCAGCAGAGTCACCCTCGACTAGATATAATTCAGAAAGTGCCGGGTCTTTTTCCTGACAATCTGCCAATTTACCTGGTAAACCTGCAATATCAAGTGCACTCTTACGACGTGTCATTTCACGCGCCTTACGTGCAGCATCACGTGCACGCGCAGCATCAATAATTTTACCAGCAATCGATTTTGCAGCTTGCGGATTTTCAAGTAAGTAAGCAGAGAACTCTTTGTTCATTGCTTGCTCAACCGCTGGTTTTACTTCACTCGATACTAGTTTTTCTTTAGTTTGAGAAGAGAACTTCGGATCAGGTACTTTGACCGAAATAATCGCGGTTAAACCTTCACGGGCATCATCACCTGTCACATTGACTTTTTCTTTCTTGAGAATGTTTTCATTTTCAAGATATTGGTTAAGACCACGTGTTAAAGCCGCACGGAAACCTGCTAAATGAGTACCGCCATCCTTTTGAGGAATATTGTTGGTAAAACAACGCACGTTTTCTTGATAACTTTCATTCCACTGCAATGCAACTTCTACACCAATACCGTTTTCTGTATCAGCAGTGAAATGGAAAATCTCGTTTAGATGAGTTTTACCTTCGTTAATGTATTTTACAAACTCAGATAAACCACCTTCGTAGTCATATACGTGCTCAAGGTTAATACGTTCATCACGTAAAACAATACGCACGCCCGCGTTTAAAAATGAAAGCTCTCTTAAACGACGCGCTAAAATTTCAACGTTAAAAATAGTTTGACTAAAAGTTAGTTCACTTGGCCAAAAACGTACAGTTGTACCACTGCTATCCGTTTCACCAATCACACGTAATGGATATTGCGGATCACCGTGGTGATACTCTTGTTCGTGCACTTGGCCAGCGCGATTAATAATTAAATGCAATTTACTTGAAAGCGCATTTACAACTGAAACGCCTACGCCGTGCAAACCACCTGAAACTTTATAGCTGTTGTCGTCAAACTTACCGCCTGCGTGCAGGATCGTAAGAATTACTTCCGCTGCAGACACCCCTTCTTCAGGGTGGATATCTGTTGGAATACCACGGCCATTATCAGAAACACTCACTGATTCATCTTCGTGAATTGTGACAATAATTTCGTCACAATGCCCAGCTAAAGCTTCATCGATTGCGTTATCGACAACCTCGAATACCATATGGTGTAAACCGGTACCGTCGTCTGTATCCCCAATATACATACCCGGACGTTTACGAACTGCATCTAATCCACGTAATACTTTAATACTAGAGGAATCATAAGCCTTTTCATTGGTTTGTTCTGTTTGAGAGGCTGATTGAGACTCTGAACTCATGGTTTCTCCCTAGCAAATATAGGTTTATTCAAAGATGGGTAACATCAAAAAATTATGGTGAAGCAAGATTAACTTGACCGGATTCAACATTGAATAATTGATATGAAATAGACAGATCATGTAAGTGTTTTTTTACCGATGCATGATCTAAAGTTGTCATAAAAACCTGGCTACCAAGTTGGCTTAATCGTTCAATTAAACGTTGTTGTGCGGTTAAGTCTAATTCTGCTGTCAGATCATCTAATAATACCACAGTTTCCTTATTACTCGCATGTAACATTGCAATTTGTGACAGTTTTAAAGCAATAATCAAGAGTTTTTTCTGACCTCTTGATAAAACTACATCAGCATGTCCAAACGGGGTTTTTAAGCGCAAATCTGCACGATGTGGACCATATTCGGTATAGCGTCGTTCGATGTCTTTTTGGTGTTGATTCAGCAAGTCTTGCATGAGTCCCTGCTCTGTATGAAAACCGGGACTATATTCCAGTTCAATCTCTAGATCAGGTAGCAATTGACTTAAATCATTTTGAAAAAAGACATTCCATTGTTCCACAATACTTAAACGCTGAGAGTGTAAAATTTCACCATAATCACTCAACATTTTATTCCACGGCTCTAAATCCGCTAGAGAAATATTCCGTCTGGTTTTAAGTAAAGTATTACGCTGCTTTAATGCACGAGAATAATATTGCCAAGCAAAATAAAACTCAGGTTCCACGTGGAACATCAGCCAATCTAAAAGCTGGCGCCGAGGTTTCGCCCCATGGTCAATAATATCTGTACTTTGTGGATCAATATGCTGCAAAGGAAGCAGTTTAGCGAGTTGTCCTTGTGTAGCCACTGTATCGCCATTGACCTTCATCAACTGCTCACCAGAGGCCAACTTTTGCATGCCAATTTTTTCAGTTGCAGATTGCGCGAAAACAATCGCATCTTCAGCAGAGTATTGAATATAATTTTTAGGTATATGGGTACGGAACGACCGCCCTGTTGCAAGCAAATGGATTGCTTCCAGTATTGAAGTTTTTCCTGAACCGTTAGCGCCATAAAATACGTTAAACGGTTGCAACCCTTGGAGTGCAACCGTTTTTAAATTACGCACACGTTCAATATTTAAACGCGTAAGATGCATATTAGATAGCCAGATTATACACGCATCGGCATAACGACATAGGTTTGATCAGGATGTGCCGGATCTTGAACCAATACAGATTGGTTTGCCTCAGTCATGCTCATATTTACATCATCACCATCAAGCACACCTAAAACATCCAGCAAATATTGCGCATTAAATGACATTTCAAGCGGTATGTTTTGATACTGAATCGCTAAATCTTCAATCGCTTCGTCTTGTTCAGGGTTATTTGCACGTAGCTGTAAAGAATCTTGATTAAAATTCAAGAAAACACCACGTAACTTCTCATTACTCAAAATTGCGACGCGTTGTAATGATTGTTTAAACACATCATGGCTAATTAATACATGTTTATCGCCACCACGTGGAATTACACGACGATAATCAGGGAATTTTCCATCAATCAACTTTGTAGTAAAGCGAACAGTGATATCGCCCTGCTCTTTGTCACGGCTTGGCGTATTAATTGTGACATTTAACAATTCACGACCAATCAGCAACGTTAATTGTTCATCTTCAATGCTAAGTAAACGCTGTAATTCACCAACAGCTTTACGAGGCACAATTGCTTGGACCAATTGAGATGATGTAGAAGAAGCAGTAATTTCACAAAGTGCTAAACGGTGACCATCTGTTGTTACTGCACGTAATTGATTTTCATCAATTTCTAATAAAGTACCCGTTAAATAGAAACGTACATCTTGTACGGCCATAGCAAAAGCCGTTTTTTCAAATAAACGCTTTAACTCACGTTGAGTGACCTGTACTTGTGTACCTTGACTATTTTCAGTGGTCAATAATGGATAATCTTCTGCCGGTAAAGTACCTAATACAAAACGGCTATTACCAGATTTTAAAATACATCTTTGATCTTCTGTAATTTGTAAGTCAATCAATGCAGCTGTAGGCAATGATTTACAAATTTCCATCAACTTACGAGCAGGAACAGTTGTTTCACCTGCTTCAATGCATGCCCCTTCTGTTAAAACAGTACTGGCAACCAGCTCGACTTCTAAATCAGAACCGGTAATGGTGAGTGCCTGAGCATTAGTCTGAATTTTGACGTTTGAAAGAATATTCAATGTATGACGACGTTCTACCGCACCGACAACATGCGATAAAACATTGAGTAAGCTTTCTTTAGCGATTTTCAAACGCACGATTCATTCCTCTAGCAACTTGGAGCAAATATTTCATTTTTTAGCTGTGTACTATGCTGCACTTACGTAGACTTTGCAACAACGTCTTATCATTTCATTAACTCTGGAGTAGACGTAATAGATTTTTATAATCTTCGTCAAAAATCGGATCTTCTTCACGTAGACTTACTACTTTTTCACAAGCATGCATGACTGTACTGTGGTCACGTCCACCAAAAGCCATTCCAATTTCGGGAAAACTATCACCAGTCAACTCACGAGCAAGTCCCATTGCTAACTGACGTGGTCGCGCATAGATTCGAGTCCGCTTTGGTCCTACCAATTCTTTTAAAGGAATACGGAAATATTCACTAACCACACGTTGGATATTTTCTACACTAATTGTACGTGCACGGATTGCCAACACATCTTTTAAAGACTCGCGGACAACATCAAGATCAATTGGTGCACCTTTAAAACGAGAAATTGCGACGACTTTATTGAGTGCGCCTTCAAGTTCACGTACGTTGGCAACTACTTGTTGGGCAATAAATAATGCACAATTTCGAGGTAAATCAACGCCGCTATTTTCGGCTTTTTTCAATAGAATTTCGATACGAGTTTCAATATCTGGCGGTTCAACGCCTACTGAAAGACCCCAAGAAAAGCGAGAAACCAAACGCGGGTCTAACTCGGTCAATTCTTTTGGATAACGATCTGAAGTTAAAATAATTTGTTTAGATTCATCAAGTAATGCATTGAATGTATAGAAGAATTCAACCAAACTTGCTTCTTTACCTGCTAAAAGATGAATATCATCGACCAACAATAAATCTAAAGAACGGCAATTTTTCTTAAATTCTTCAACTTTGCCTTTTTGCAAAGAACTTACAAAATCCTGAACGAAGCTCTCAGAGGTCATATACATCACCCGTGCATTAGGCTTGGCTTGCAATAAAGCATTACCAACTGCCTGCATCAAGTGAGTCTTACCCAATCCTGTCGGACCATATAAGAATAAAGGGTTATGCTGTGAAGCACCTAATTGTGTTAATACCTTTCTACATGTTTCAGCAGCCATCTGGTTCGAACGGCCTTCAACAAATAAAGAAAAAGTAAATTGGGGGTTTAATAGTTTCTTTTTCGGTGTTTTTGGGTTCACTACACTATTAGTAGTAGGTGAACTGGAAATAGAATCTGGTTCTTTTTTTACTTTAATACTTTGTTGGGGCGCAGTTTGCAAAGCAGCAGTTGTAGTTGCTGGCTGCTCACCTGATGACAAAATACTACCAGGACGAGAATCAACTAAAATCTCAACCTGACGTACTCGCCCTTCTGATAACTGTTCGGCCAATATAGAAATTAATTCTAGATGGTTCTCTTGAATGTAACGCGTCCAATAAGGATTAGGTGCATAAAGACGCAGTGTCCCTTCTACTTCTTCAGCAACTAATGGGCGAATCCACATCGCAAAGACGTTATCAGAGAGCTCTTGTCGCAAGCGAGTTAAGCAGTCTGTCCAAAGCATGTGTATCCCCTATTTCTGCGTTTTTAAATTCAAATAATCTAAAGATTAACCCTTCCTGATGAGAAGGGGTCGCCATTCTAACCAAGTTATCCACATCTGTCATGACGATTTCAGTTGATTTTGTCTAAAAAGAAATCTCTTGTGAATAAATTTAAATTCAAAATGGCTTGTGTATAACTTTTTGCACAACCTGTGGATAAATTAACACATAAACTTATCCACAATCCATAAATATAGTAAAAACAGAGTTATCAACAACCCAAATATGTGTTTTTTAAATTTAAAAGTGCGAAATCCACAGAAAAAGTTATCCCTAATAAGAATAAATTTAAATTTCTAAATTTGAATTTATTTAATAGGGCGGTGATCTTTTGTGGATAACTGCAAAATATGAATTTAAATTCAAATGCAGCAAATCCAAACCAAGATGGTATCTTGTTTTGTTGATAAATATGTATATAAGGTGTGTATATATTAAAAGTTCTAATAAAAATAGACAATTACTTTGTGTATAACTTTTAAAGCTATATATTGCACTGAATTATGACCGTGATAAAAAAGAAGAGAAGAGATTAAAAATTTGGGTTAAATACAAAACTTTCTTGGTTTTTCATTGACAGCGTAAACATTGCACAATAAAATCGCGGACCTTTATAGAAAGATCATTTTTGGGAGTTTCAATATGAAACGTACTTTCCAACCATCTGAATTAAAGCGTAAACGCGTTCATGGTTTCCGTGCTCGTATGGCAACTAAAGCTGGTCGTCAAGTATTAGCTCGTCGTCGTGCAAAAGGTCGTCATAGCTTAACTGTTTAATACTGTTACGCTGACCAGACTTGGGTGTGATGACACTTTACAGTTTTAGCACAGACGTGCGAATACGCTGTGCTGCAGATTATAAAAGTGTATTTGATGGTGCGCTTTTTAAAGTGCATCAACCCCATTTTTTATTTCTTGCAAAATTAACCGAACAGCCTAAAAGCCGTTTGGGTATTGTTGTTGCTAAGAAAAAAGTGCGCCGAGCGCATGAAAGAAATCGAATAAAACGTCTTGCTCGTGAGAGCTTTCGTCTACATCAGCCGAATTTTGGATCAGACATAGATGTTGTGGTGATGCCGAAAGTTGGTATAGAAACGATTACGAATGCTGAGCTATATCAACAATTAGACTTTGCTTGGCAAAAATTACAGCGCTTAGCAAAAAAACATTCTAAAGTTGGCACAACCTCGCAGAATTAAGAGATAGCCAATGGTCCGTTTTCTACGTTGGTTGATTCGACTGTATCAAATTGCGATTAGTCCGCTTCTTGGACCCCGTTGTCGTTATATCCCGACTTGTTCCCAATATGCGATAGAAGCATTGCAAACTCATGGTGCGATAAAAGGCGTTTGGTTATCTTCTAAACGGATATGTCGTTGTCATCCGTGGGGAGGATCTGGATATGATCCGGTACCGCCAAAAGCAATTCGTTTTATTTCGTTTCATCAAATAGATTCTCAAACGCATCATGTTGCTGTACCCTTTCGTGATCGTTTACTGAAGCAAAATCTCTCTAACCATTTGGGGTAATAGATATGCAACAATGGGCCAGGTTTGCAATTCTCGGGGCCATGTTTGTCACCGCATATTTGCTCATTTTGGCTTGGCAAAAAGATTATGGAAATGCTGCAACTGCTCCGCAACAACAAGCGGCAGCTGTAAGTTCGCATGAAGTATCTGCTGATTTGCCAAATGCTAAAAATGCAACAGTGGCTTCCGATGTGCCACAAGCAAATATTGCGCAGTCACAAACCACAGATGCAACTGCACCTGTGAATCAACAGCTTATTTCAGTACAAACTGACCTTTACCATATTTGGATTAATCCAAAAGGTGGTGATATTGTTCGTATTGAATTACTCTCACACGACAAAAGCAAAGACAGCGATCAACCTTTTGTTATGCTTGAAAATGATGCCAAGCGTACATATGTTGCTCAATCTGGCTTAATTGGTTTGAATGGACCAGATAGTAGTCGTGGTGGTCGTCCATTATATGCTGTTGAAAAGACATCATATACTTTGGCTGATGCTAAAGGTGTACAGGACCAAAAGGGTCAATCTGAAAAAGTTTTAAACGTTCCAATGGTATTTAAAACACCTGAAGGCGTTGAAATTATTAAAACTTTTACCTTTACTCAAGGTCAATATCCAATTGTTGTAAAACATCAAGTCATTAACCGTAGCCAACAAAGCTGGCAAGGTCAGATGTTTGGACAATTAAAGCGCGATAATTCTGAAGATCCAGGTAAATCTTCTCAAGGTATTTTCACTCTAGGAACTTTCTTAGGTGGAGCTTGGGGAACGCCTGATGCACATTACAACAAGCTTAAATTTGCTAATTTCTCAGAAGAAAAAGTAAATACTGAAGCTAAAGGTGGATGGGTTGCGATTGTTCAGCATTATTTTGTAAGTGCTTGGATTCCTGGAAACCTTAAGCTGACTCAAGCTAATGGTCAGCCTTATGTAGCTAAGCTTGAATCTCGTCAATCTGCTGATCACATGAATATCATTGGTTTTACCTCACCAGTGATTAATGTTCCGGCAGGCACTTCAATGGAAGTGGATGCAAAACTTTATTCAGGTCCGAAAGTACAATCTGAATTAAAAGATTTAGCTGTTGGTTTAAATCAGACTGTTGATTATGGTTGGTTATGGCCGATTGCTAAACTCTTGTTCTTAGGTCTTCAATTCTTCCATAGCATTGTGGGCAACTGGGGATGGTCAATCATCTTGCTTACCATTATGGTGAAGATGATCTTGTGGCCTTTATCTTCAAAAAGTTATCGTTCTATGGCGAAAATGCGTGTGATTGCACCAGAAATGCAACGCATGAAAGAAGAGTTCGGTGAAGACCGTATGCGCTTCTCGCAAGAAATGATGGCTTTATACAAGCGTGAACAAGTAAATCCACTTTCAGGTTGTTTACCATTGTTGCTACAAATGCCAATTTTCCTTGCTTTGTACTGGGTACTCATGGAAAGTGTGGAATTACGTCACGCACCATGGTTAGGTTGGATTCAAGACTTGTCAGCAATGGATCCTTGGTTCATCTTGCCGTTAATCATGGGTGCTACCATGTTTGCACAGCAAATGTTGAACCCGCAACCCGCTGATCCAATGCAGGCAAAAGTGTTCCGCATTATGCCGATTATGTTCACGGTATTTATGTTGTTCTTCCCTGCCGGTCTCGTACTGTACTGGATTGTGAACAACAGTATTACTATTTTACAGCAGTCGTTTATTAATAAGAGCGTTGAGAAAAGTCGTATCAATAAGACTGAATCAGCTTCTTAATCGTTGAACTTTTGCTGAATAAATCCGCTTAAGATGGTAATCTTAGGCGGATTTTTCTTTGGCTGGATTTTAGGTTTTTAGGTGAATAATATGCAAAGTCAAACCACGATTGCCGCAATTGCAACGCCACCTGGGCGTGGTGGTGTGGGCGTGATTCGCCTATCTGGACCTAAGGCTTATGAAATTGCTCAAAACCTGACACAAAAAAACTTGCCAGAAGCGCGTATGGCGGGTTTCCGTAAATTTTATGATGCTGATGGCAGTATTATGGATGAAGGGATTGTTCTATGCTTTCCCAATCCTCACTCGTTTACAGGTGAAGATGTTGTAGAGCTACAAGGTCACGGCGGTCCAGTCATCCAAAATACCTTGCTTGGACGTCTATTTGAGCTTGGTGCAATTGCTGCAAAAGCCGGCGAATTTTCCATGCGTGCTTTTGAAAATGGCAAGATGGACTTGGTACAAGCGGAAGCGATTGCCGACTTGATTGATGCGACTTCGCAAGCTGCGGCACGCTCTGCGGTTCGCTCTTTACAAGGCGCTTTTTCAACAAAAATTAATACTGTTTTAGAAAAACTGATTCATTTACGCTTGCATGTTGAAGCAGCAATTGATTTTCCTGAAGAAGAAATCGATTTCTTGGCAGATGGTAAAATTTTAGCTTTACTTGAAGATGTTCAGCAGTCGGTACATGCTGTTCAAACCTCTGCACGACAAGGTCAATTATTACGTGAAGGTTTGCAAGTCGTTATTGCGGGTAAACCAAATGCGGGTAAGTCGAGCTTGTTAAATGCACTTGCTGGTGTTGAGCGTGCAATTGTGACCGATATTGCAGGTACTACTCGTGATGTTTTACATGAAAAAATTAGCTTAAATGGTCTACCAATCACCTTAACAGATACAGCGGGTCTTCGTGAAACAGGTGACATCGTTGAAAAAGAAGGGATTCGTCGTGCAATCAAAGAAATTGAACAAGCTGATTTGTTATTGCTGGTTTATGATTTAAATCAAGGTGATGACCCATTAAAACTCGCTCAAGAGTATTTTGCTGAACATATTGAACCGCGTCGTTTAATGTTAATTGGTAATAAATGCGATTTAACTGGACAATTAGCTGAAATAAGCGATTTTCAAGGGTTCCGTCATATAACTGTTTCTGCAAAACAAGAGATGGGCGTACAAGTCCTCGTAGACGCGATTACAGCGCATGCAGGCTTCCACCCTGAGGAAGACACCTTTATTGCAAGAACACGTCATTTAGACGCAATGAAGCGCACGCAGCTCTATCTTTCAGAAGCACGCGAGCAACTTGTTGTATTTAACGCAGGTGAACTGGTTGCTGAGTCACTACGTCTTGCCCAAAATGCTTTAGGTGAAATTACTGGTGACTTTAGTGCCGATGACTTATTAGGCAAGATTTTTGGTTCATTCTGTATTGGAAAATAATTACAAAATTCTGAATGATGCACATGGCTGTGTCATTCAGTCATTTTGTTAACCGTATCTTTTTAAAACCTTTAAAAACTCATCTAGCTCATTTTGATCAACTTGTGCGTCTTTGAGCACGTGGTGATGTAAATGCTGTTCCATTAATTCACTCATCAAACCGTTTATTGCCCCTTTAATTGCAGCAACTTGTTGTAGTATTTCTATGCATGAAATATCTGGCTGTTCAACAGCATGCTCAATGCTGTTGATTTGTCCTTTTAGTCGTTTTACACGATTAACTATTTTTTTATCCTGACCAATGTGACTCATCTGTGTTCTCTTGTATAATTCAATATACTGGTAGGGAGTATATTGGGTTTAAATATTATGCAGGATCATAGTGTATCACGTCATCATCAACATCAGTTTGATGAAGGAAATCCACTTGCACAAAAACGTATTTTGATTGCAACGATTTTAACGGCATCCATGATGGTTTTAGAAATATTCGGTGGATGGTTTTTCAATTCAATGGCGCTTCTGGCTGATGGTTGGCATATGAGTTCCCATATGTTGGCTCTCGGTTTAGCCTATTTTGCCTATCGCGCGGCTCGTCATTATTCTAAAGATCGTCGGTTTAGTTTCGGAACTTGGAAAATCGAGATTTTAGCGGGTTATAGCAGTGCAATTTTGTTGATGGTTGTCGCCATTTTTATGGCGTTTCAGTCGATACAACGTTTATTTAATCCAGTTGAAATTTTTTATAATGAAGCGATTCCGATTGCAATTTTAGGTTTGGTCATTAACTTGATTTGTGCATGGTTACTTCACGATGATGGGCACCATCACCATCACCATCACCATCACCATCACCATCACCATCACCATCACGAACATGATCATGGGCATCATCATGATTTAAACCAAAAAGCTGCATTTTTACATGTGGTTGCAGATGCAGTAACTTCTGTTTTTGCAATTATTGCGCTTTTCGCAGGTAAGTATTTCGGATGGGATTTTTTAGATGCACTTTTAGGAATTTTAGGTGCTATTTTGGTTGCAAAATGGTCTCTGGGATTAATGAAAGAGACAGGAAAAACCCTTTTAGACGCAGAAATGGATCATCCGGTAGTTGAAGAGATCCGTGAAGTCATTGCTGAGTTTCCTAAATATATTGAAATTACGGATATTCATGTCTGGAAAGTCGCGAAAGGTAAGTTTTCTTGTATTTTGGCACTCGAAACTGATGATATTTCTTTAACCGCAGATCAGATTCGTCATGCTTTGTCCATTCATGATGAAATCGTGCATATATCTGTAGAAATTAATACTCTAAAACGTATTTATGTTCCACGTGAAACATTGGCATAAATGAGTGGAAGTTTGGTTATAACTCGGTAATCAGTTCTGTTTTAAAAAGCTGAACTGATTAAAATGATCTCCTCTCCTACCTATGAGTCAGTTTTATGCTTAAAAAATTAGGAATATTGGCGTTATTTAGCCTAACTACAAGTGTGAGTTTCGCTAATGTAGATACTGTTAGGCAAAATATTAAAAAACAATATCCTAATTTGAAAATTAGCAATATTCAGAAAACTGAAATGCCTGGGCTATATAGCGCTAATCTTGATCAGCAAATCATTTATGTTGGTGAAGATGGGCAACATATGTTTGTAGGCTCTATGATTCGGTTAAAAGACCAGAAGAACTTAACTAAAGATCTAGTTTTAGGACAGAACTCAATTGATTGGAAACAACTGCCTTTAAAAGATGCGATTAAAACAGTCAAAGGTAATGGCCAACATGTTTTAGCAGTATTTTCTGATCCAAATTGTCCTTATTGTAAGCAGCTTGAACCTGAACTCGATAAGCTTAAAGATGTAACTATTTATACGTTCATCTATCCTTTAAAACCTCAGTCTATTGTGGTTTCTAGACAAGTTTGGTGTGCACCAAATCAATCTTACTCATGGAAAAAACTGATTCAGCAAGGTGTTAAACCAACAGTTACGAGCTGTGCAAACCCAATTGACCGTAATTTAGAATTAGGAAAAAAACTCGGCTTTAACGGCACCCCTACCCTAATTTTTGCGAATGGTTTCAAACTGGTTGGCGCACGCTCTGCTGAAGAAATTCAGGCCGTATGGAAAGAGTTAGGTCTTTAAAATAAATTAAAAAAAGCACCATAAGGTGCTTTTTTTATAAATGAATTAAGGTTTAGCTTTTTCGTGCAATCAAGTTGTAGATAAAAAGAATAACGATGGCACCAATCACGGATGCGATAAAGCCTGCAGCTGAGTTTTCGCCGTAAAGTCCAAGTAAACGACCACCATAAGTAGCTAGAAGTGAACCTGCAATACCAATCAAGGTAGTTACGATGAAACCTGCTTTATCATCCCCAGGATGCAAAGCACGAGCGATTAAGCCAGCAAAGAAACCAACTACAATAGCGATAATAAGTGACCACATATTTGTTCTCCAGTTGTTTTTTTGATGAAGTTAATGATTTTGCTTCATATTCTATCGTGCGGTAGAGCTGTCTATTTTGTCTGTAGCAGATTGCGACTTTTTGTGTCTTTTTTGTTCAAAGCTAAGGTTTTATATAAAAAAATAGCACCTTGCGGTGCTATTTCTCTGAAATTTATAAACCAATTTCACCAATAAAAGGTAAGTGGCGATATTTTTGGTCGTAGTCTAAGCCGTAACCCACAATGAATCTGTCTTCTACTTCAAAACCTAAAAATTTAACTTCAAGATCAATTTCACGGCGAGACGGTTTACTCACTAATGTGCAGAGTTGGATTGAATTTGGCTCGCGAGTTTGCAACATTTCAACGACTTTGCTTAAGGTATTGCCTGAGTCGATAATGTCTTCAACCACCAATACATCTTTACCGCGAATTTCACCGTCAAGATCTTTTAAGATTTTAACATCTCGACTTGAAGTCGTACCGCCGCCGTAGCTAGACACTGTCATGAAGTCGAGTTCATGCGGTTTGGTAATTGTACGGCACAAGTCTGCCATGAAAATAACAGAACCACGAAGTAGTCCAATAAGAACTAATTCTTTATCACTATTTGCATAGTGAGCGTTAATTTGCTCGCCGAGCTCTTTGACTTTTGCTTGAATTTCTTCGGTTGAAATCATGATGCTCATTGCAACAGTCATGGCAGATTCCTACAAGATATAAAAGAAAAAATAAAAAAGGTGTTGACCTGCAACACCTCGAAAATCTGAGTTAATGGTAAAATTTTAAAGCAAAATGACGTTTCATGCACCCTTTGATGGCTGTGAAATTTTATCATTTTGCGGATTATGTCGATCACGCTTTAATGCAAGAGCGCATATTCCAAATAATAACAAAAACTTAACAATGCCTTTTTTATTTGGCTGTTTCTTTTTGATAAGCACGGTTTCCATAAATATAAGTCGCCTCAATATTACGGTCATCACCTAAAGTGAATAATGCAAACAGTGAATCTTCAACAGATTTGGATTTAGACTGGCGAAGTTCCTGTAATGCTGTTGGCTTAAGATTTAGTACCACAAAGTCTGCTTCTTTACCGACGTTGAAGTTGCCTAACTGATCTTGCAAATCAAGCGCTTTTGCTCCGCCTAGGGTTGCATGATAAAGCGCTTCATAAGCTGAAAGTTTATCACCTTGTAACTGCTGAACCTTATAAGCCTCGTTAACGGTTTGCAGTAAACTAAATGATGTACCAGCACCGATATCTGTACCCAAGCCCACTTTCACTTGTTTTTCCCATGTTTTTTTCAATGGGAATAAACCACTGCCTAAGAACAGGTTTGATGTTGGACAAAATGCGATAGCCGATTGCGTATCATGCATACATTGCCATTCTTGATCTTCTAAGTGAACGCAATGCGCAAATACAGAACGTTTACCAGTCAAGCCATAATGTTGATAAACATCTAAATAGCCAGCTTGTTCAGGAAATAAAGATTTCACCCAAGCGATTTCATCTTTGTTTTCACTTAAATGGGTATGTACATAAACATCTGGAAATTCTTGTTTTAACTGCCCTGCTCTTTCTAACTGTTCAGGTGTAGACGTTGGTGCAAAACGTGGAGTAATCGCATAGAGAGCACGGCCCTTACCATGCCATTTCTCAATCAGTGCTTTGGTGTCGCTGTAAGCCGTTTCTGGCGTATCACAAAGCGCTTCAGGTGCATGGCGGTCCATGAGTACCTTACCAGCAATTAAACGCATCTGAACGTGTTCTGCGGCTTCAAATAAGGCATCAACAGACTCGGGGTGAACTGTACAGAAAACCAGTGCTGTGGTTGTACCGTGTTTCAGTAGCTCTTGAACAAAGAACTGGGCAATTTCACTTGCATATGCTTTGTCCTGAAACTGGATTTCAGTGGGAAAAGTATAGGTATTGAGCCAGCTTAAAAGTTGTTCGCCGTATGCTCCAACCATTTCTGTTTGCGGGAAATGAATATGGGTATCAATAAAGCCAGGTACAATCAATTGTTCTGGATAATGTTGAATCTCAACCCCAGCAGGTAGATGCGCCTGAGCGTCTTCCCATGCACCAAACCATTTGATTTTTCCATGTTCACTAACCAATACGCCATCTTCTAAATAACGCACTTGATTTGGAATATCAGTTGGCTCAGAGACGGTTTGCTGGATATCTAAAAAACGACCACGCACAACGGTGGTATTTGCGATCAATGACATGGAAAGCCTTTATATTTTCACTTTTTTCGATTGATTGTACCCCAGTTAGCCAATATTTAAACGGTATAACGTTTACTTAGTCCCCATTCAGCCAAAATCCGTCGATAAGTTGTTGATGAACGGTCTGCTTCAAAATGTGCTTCCATCATTAAATCAAGCGGCAGTTCTTCTGGTTTTTGTGATTCGACCATCTCTTGGTCTTCGGCAAAAATTTGCGCATTAAATGCATATACTTTTTCTAAATCGCCTGTTTGGTCAAAGTTACGGGTGAGTGGAACAAATAAACGGGTTTTATTGCTTGAAATAGGGCAACAGGCATTCAAGATTTTTAAGACCCCGCCTTCTGGAAAATCGACCGTGAGCACGGCTGAAAAAGGTGGATAAACCTCAAAAGTACGCTTCCATAAAAAACCTTCTGGTTCGAGATGTTTTAGTTCATGCGGATAATTACTGACATTGCTGATATAGACCGTTTTTAAACCATAGTCGGTACGTTCAGTGTGATATTTAGGGACGATGGGATTATCGCGATTTGCAAAGGCATTGTGATGTACCCACGCAAAATGAGCGACATCGATAAACCCTTCAAGTTGACGTCCGCTAGAACCACCAATATCGACGAAAGGCGGTAAAATTGATTGATGCTCTGCGTGGTCCCAAGTATCTAATATAGGAATATTAGCTTTAACAATATCACGACCATGAATACTGGTCCAAATGAGACCATATCTTTGTACAACTGGAAATTTGGTCAGAGAAAAACGATCAGAAATTTTAGTTAGTTCGGGCTGAGCTGGTATTTGAGTACATTTCCCTTCGCTGTTATAGCGTAGCCCATGATAAGGGCAGACAATCTCCTCACCATCCACCCAACCTTTGGTTAATGGCACCCCACGATGTGGGCAAATATCTCGAACCAGATGAATTTCCCCACTTTCTGTTTTATATAACGCCATATTGACGTCTAGTAGCATGACTCGTTGAGGTGCAGTAGAGACATCTTGTGTACGTGCGACGGGATACCAGTGGTTCGATAAAATTTCCCAATCTTTTGCTTCAAAACTGCTGTTACACGGCATGGCAAGGGGCGTTAAAGTTGGAATCGCATTCATGGCATCACTCCTTAAAAAAATTAGGGCTCTCGCGAGCCCTTAAAATCTAGGCTTTTTTCTTTTTAGGAGATGCAAAGAGCTTGCCAATATTGATTTTTAACAAAGAAAATAAGGAAAAATTATTAAAATACATAAATTTATATTATTGTGTTTTTGAATTTTTGTTCTAATTTAGCTTTAGAAACTAAAGTTCATTATTCGCTATATACGTAAAATGCACTGATTGACCGCGTGGAAGGCACAATAAAAAGGCACCTAAACAGTGCTTTTTAAAATACCTCTAGGCATTTATTACTCGACAAAATAATGTGCTGCAAAGTGAGCATCATTACCAATAATGTCATAGCAATCTTCACGAATAGACATGCCTGAACATTGATGTCCAACCATCCATAAACCGAGTGTAGGTAGTTGCCCTGAAAATAATGGGGTATCTACCCATTTCTGTACGACATAACCATATTTGTCATAGTCATCAAAATGAAAGCTACCAGAAGCTGAGCCTTGGTCATGACCATCTTGTAAAATTCGAATATTGGCCCCTTCCCTTGCCAAAATCGGCTTTTTCACCCATTTGCCAGACAACGCTTGTTGCGGGTCATAGGTATGGGTTTCGACCAACATTGGATGGTTTGGATAACGCTTCCAAAGCTCAACCAAAATCGCTTTATTTGAAAGTAACATTTTCCAGCAAGGTTCAATCCACTGTGTTTGTGGATGGATATATTGAGAAAAGGCTTCTTCCCAGATCCATTCCCATGGGTAGAGCTTAAATATGTTTTGAATGGGCTGATTATGAAGATCGACAAAGTCTTGCCCGTTCCAACCTATGTTTTCCATAGAAAGCTCGGAAACCTGTAGATGAGCTTGATAAGCGGTATCCATCAAGTACTCGAGATTTCCCCAGTCTTCCCTTCCAGCTTCCTGACAAGCAGCAAAATGCACATGGCTACCACGCGGTAAAATTGTCTTCCAGCGTTTAATCAGGTCTTCATGAATGCTATTGAATTGATCTCGGTTTGCAATGCCTGAGACTTGTTCTATCCACAGCCACTGCGCCACAGAGGCTTCGAGTAAGCCAGTCGGCGTGTCGGCGTTATATTCCAGCATTTTGATATTTCGCCCATCGTAAGCGAAATCAAAACGGCCATACAGCATAGGGGCATTTTGTTTCCATGAATGTTCAATATGGTTTATGGCAACTTCAGGAATTTGAAAATAAGCAGGATAGTTTCCCCGTTGAATGAGGTCTCCTACTACTGCTAAACACATCTGATGCAGTTCATTTGCTGCATCTTCAAGTTGTTCAATCTGCTTAAGGGTAAACTCATAAGCAACTCCTTCAGACCAGTAAATTGAGCCATCAAGAGAAGGTAAATTAAAATAATCAAAACCAATATTTTGATGCTCCACTTGCCAGTCTGGTCGTGGAGTAAATATTTTTCTTTTCATATTCAGTGAATGCCTAAAGACTTAGCCGCCGAAAGAAAAACCGCTACGGCCAAAACCACCACGAATTGGGGATGAAAAAGACGAACTTTTCGCTGTACTTGAAATAATTGGTCGGCCTACACTCAAATTGCTGTAAGGATGTAAGGTATTGCCGTGGTAAGAAACTTCCCGATTATTTTGATAATACGCAGGCCCTAAATAGCGACTACTAACATAGCTAGAACCATGTCCACTGGAGCTATTTTCTTCTTCACAGGTTTGGGTATTCCAGTCGCGAGCACAGTCATATTGGTTGTTATATACGTCTTGTACTAAAGGACCATCATTATGGCTACATGCCGTGAGTAATAGAGGGACAACGACAAGATTAATTTTTTTAGAACGCATGAGACTCCACACATTTTAATAAGTATGTTCGGCATAAAATACCGAATAGCTGTTATCTATTATGTTTCTGATTAGGAAAGATAAATTTTAAGTTGGCATATAATATTAATCTGTTTTTTTAAAGTACAGTCTATTTTTAAAATTTAGATAACAAGGCATCTCACGTGTAGATGCCTTGTTGTGATGAATTAAGACTGCAATTGCTTTTTGTTGTGTCGTAAAGAAAGGTAAGCAGTGATTGCTAATACTATTACGATAAAGCTTAACGAGATCCAGATTGGCATGTGGAATACATCAAGCAACAACATTTTCGCACCAATGAACAATAAAATGATGCCTAAGCCGTATGGCAAGTAATGCAATTTAGTCGCAGCGCCAGCAAGTAAAAAGAACATTGCGCGTAAACCTAAAATTGCCATTAAGTTCGCCGTTAAAACAATAAACGGGTCGCTAGTTACCGCGAAAATAGCAGGAATAGAATCTACTGCGAAAATCACGTCCGAAGCTTCAACCAAAATCAAAACTAGAAATAACGGCGTTGCCCACAATAAACCGTTTTGACGTACAAAGAATTTGTCACCTTCAAGCTGTGGTGTAATACGCATATGGTTACGTAACCATTTTAAGAGCTTGATATCTTCAATATTGGTTTCTTCATCTTGGCCTTTTAAGAACTTAAAGCCTGTATATACCAAAAACGCACCGAAGATATAAAGTACCCAAGAAAACTCTTGAACGAACCATGCACCAATAAAAATAAAGAGGGTACGCAGTACGATGGCACCTAATACGCCGTAGAGCAAAATTTTACGTTGTAGTGCAGCTGGAATAGCAAACGCTGCGAAAATCATTAACCAGACGAAAACGTTGTCAATTGCGAGGGACTTTTCGAGTAAGTAACCCGCAAAGTATTCCATAGTTTTTTGGTTTGCTAAGGTCACCCCAACTGTTTGTTGTAGGTAAAGCCATAAACCACCGCCAAATAGGGCTGCGACGCTTACCCACGCCACACTCCAGTAAGCAGCTTGCTTAATTGAGACATCCTGACCTTGCTTTTGCTTAAAGCCTAAAAAGTCAATCAGGAGCATCACAATGACTATGCCAAAGAATGCTATGTACAGCCATAAATTGCCGATCGATTCCATAAATCCTCCATACATCCGGCAATTGGGCATAAAAAAACCTCGACCAGTTGCCAGATGAATTAAACATCTGTATCAACATGATCAAGGTCTTGCCTACACCATGAATTTCACGATGCTCAGATACCGACTTTTTAATAAAAGCGTATTGACGATATCTGACACATAACATTGCTGTTATGTTTGGAGGAGGCTACTCCCCTTGTCAAACTAAATTCTTTTTTGGATAAAACATATCCAAGTCCACATAGAATGGCAGATTTTTTTGTATTACGCAACTGAACTTAATGTCGTGGTTTGAATGCCAAAAAGATCTATGGGTTATTTAATCAAACCGCGGTCTAAAAGTGGTTTGCATATAATTTGATAAAGGTGAATACAGAATGCGGTCAAACTTGTACCGTAAGCATTCCAGAAGTAATAACCTGCTGTATTGACTAGTAGTGCGACAATAAAAGCCCCTAACATGTCTAAAGGGAAATGCACACCTAAATAAATACGTGACCACGCCACTACAAATGATAAAAATATAAGGATAATTCCAATTATTTTGCGCTGAGCAAACAAATAAGATAAAGCAATGGTGCTAAAAATCAGCATATGATTACTTGGAAAAGATGCCGTTGGTGCATGTTCAATAAAAGTCGTACCCACACCCATGACAAACGGTCTTGCGTGATGGTAAAACAGAGAAATAACGTAACCGACTAAAAGCGATACGCAGGTTAAAAAGACAGATTTAATGACCCTATTTTTTAAATCTTGATCGCCATAAAACCATAAAAATGTAAGGATGAATAAGAGAATATAGAGGAGATCATTAGCAAAAAAGATAGCAAGACGAATGATAAATTGACTCGCATCCTGAGCCCCATTAATCACATGGAATAAGCTAAGGTTGAGTGTTTCTAAAGACATTCATATTCCAAACAAGAACAAAAAACGTGGGCTATGATAAAGAATTAAGCCTGTTATCTTGATAAAGAATTGTCACAAAAATGAAATATAGTTTGTTTGTGAGTAAAGATTAAACAGCAGGTCTAGATATTTTTTAATGCGTGTTCTGGGCGTTAATATTAAAGTGTTAACGTGTTGGCACTTTATTCGAGAACGTTATTTTATGACTACTCAAGAAAAACAGAAAAAATTAAGCTTGAGGCCCCTATCCCCAAGAGATCCTGATCAGCAGCATAGAGCAGCGACTCCACTCGAATTATTGTTCGATTTAATTTTTGTGGTCGCGATTGCAACAGCGGGTCAGCAGTTACATCATGCAATTATTGAAAATCACCTCTGGCATGCATTACCAAGCTACTTGATGGTATTTTTTGCGCTGTGGTGGGCATGGATGAATTTTTCATGGTTTGCTTCTGCTTACGATAACGATGATGCATTGTATCGATGCCTTACCTTTGTACAGATTGTAGGGTCATTGGTGATGGCAGCGGGTATCCCTGATGTATTTCGTAGTCAGGATTTTGATGTAATCATTATCGGTTATGTGATCATGCGCATGGCCTTAGTGACTCAGTGGCTCAGAGCAGCAAAACATGATCCTGAACGGCGAGTTACGGCTTATCGCTATGCAATAGGTATAGTCTTAGTACAAATTGGCTGGCTTGTCGCTAACTTTGCTCATGTACTTTCAATACCTCTATTTTTATTTCTGGTTGTCGTGGAATTATTTGTTCCAATCTATGCAGAAAAATATTCACCAACGCCGTGGCATCCTCATCATATTGTAGAACGTTATGCCCTACTCACAATTATTGTGTTGGGTGAGTCGATTGTCGGTAGTTTTAATGCCATACGTGATGCTTTAGCCGCTCAATCAATGAATATCCCTGCTATTTTCTTAATGGTCGGTGGATTGATGTTGATGTTCGCAATGTGGTGGGCTTATTTTGACCGTAGTGAACAACATCATCATATTAAAGGTGTGCGCCCATTTGTTTGGGGATACGGTCATTATTTTGTTTTTGTCAGTATTGCTGCGGTAGGTGCTGCGCTTGCTGCTGCCGTGGATGTTACAACCCATCATGCGCATATTTCTGATTTATATATGGGAATAGTTGTTGCGGTGAGTGTGGTGCTTTATACCACCTGTATTTGGATACTTTATGAGTTTCAATGCTTATCTGGAATCACGAAATGGTTTTATCCAATCACAGCGCTCATTATTTTATGTATTCCGTTTATTTGTAATAACGTGGGATATAGCGTTTTTGCGATGGGCATTGTCTATAGTTTACGTTTAATGGTTTCTAATAAATTTATGGCCAATATAGAGCCAGAAAAGCTTTAAAAGTCACTGATAAAAAAATGGGTTTCAATTTGAAACCCATTTTTTATTGAATCATCTAAAGCGAAATTTAAGCAGCTTTTGCTTTTAATGCGCTCATTAATTTTTGATGTAAGCCACCGAAACCACCATTAGACATAATCACAACGGCATCGCCCTCACCTGCTTCATTGACAATACGCTCAATAATTTCATCAAGTGAACGGCTTACTTGAGCGTGGTTAGAAGCAGCTTCAATTACAGGTTGTAAATCCCAATCTAAGCCTTCTGGCTGATACCAGATCACTTCGTCTGCTAAGCGTGCTGAATGTGCTAAGCCATCTTTATGACTGCCCATGCGCATGGTGTTTGAACGTGGTTCAATAATGGCCCATAAACGGCGTTCACCTAAGCGTTTGCATGCGCCATCTAAAGTCGTGTCAATTGCTGTTGGATGGTGAGCGAAGTCATCATAAACCTCAATACCATTAACTGTGCCGAGTAACTCCATACGGCGTTTTACGCCGCCAAAGTTAGACAAAGCTTCACAAGCTTGTTCAAGAGCCACACCCACATGCTGAGCGGCTGCAATTGTTGCCAAAGCATTCGCTACACTATGTTGCCCTGTCATGTTCCATTTCACTTCGCCAACGACATTGCCATTTTCGAGTACTTTAAAATGGCTGCCATCAATTGAAATTAGTTCGGCAGATAAAGCTGCTTTTTCATTCGCTTCTAAACTTGTACGAATCACTGGTGTCCAGCAACCCATTTCAAGCACTTCATCAATATGCGTTTCAGTAATTGGCGCAATAATACGGCCTTCACTTGGAATGGTACGCACAAGATGATGGAACTGTTTTTGAATCGCTGCTAGGTCATCAAAAATATCGGCATGGTCAAATTCAAGGTTATTTAAAATCGCCGTCTTTGGGTGATAGTGAACAAACTTAGAACGTTTATCAAAGAAAGCAGAGTCATATTCATCGGCTTCAACACAGAAGTATTTACCACCGCCTAAACGAGCACTTTCACTAAAACCAAGTGGAACACCACCAATTAAAAAGCCCGGATTTAAACCAGCTTGATCAAGTACCCAAGCCAACATGGTCGTAGTTGTTGTTTTCCCGTGAGTACCTGCTACACCAAGTACATGTTTACCTTGTAAAACATGATCGGCAAGGAACTGTGGACCAGAAATATATGGTAGGCCTTCGTTTAGCATATATTCAACAGCATCAATACCACGTTTCATGGCATTGCCGACAATAACCAAGTCCGGATGAGGCTGTAAATGGCTACGGTCATAGCCTTGCATGAGTGTAATGCCTGCATTTTCTAACTGGGTAGACATCGGTGGGTAAACGTTTAAATCGGAACCGGTTACCTTATGTCCTAAATCACGAGCTAAAAGTGCTAAAGAGCCCATAAAAGTGCCACAAATACCCAAGATATGCAGATGCATTGCTCGCCTTCTCCACTGCTTTTGTACACAACATTAAAATGAATTGCTGTGTGTGCATTATTGATAAATTTGCCAGCAACGATAGCAAGGCTAAACTCGAAAAGATAGTCAAAAATCGTTGTTGTTCTATGTGTTTGAGGCCCTGATAAAACTACAGCTTTATTTTTTAGATTTAAGCTGAATTACAGTTTTATCTTTTATAATGTTTTGTATCGTTAAAATACTTAAATCATCGTGATGATGAAGGATGTGCCTTTGAGCCCAACGGTTTTAGCTTTTACGCTATTAATTATTTCTAACTGCTTTATGACACTTGCATGGTATGGGCATCTTAAATTTTTGCACCATGCTCCACTTTGGCAAGCGATTCTATTCGGTTGGATTATTGCCTTACTTGAATATAGTTTTATGATTCCAGCCACTCGTATGCTAAGTGCACAAGGCTGGTTACTCGGTGAAATGAAGATCACTCAGGAAGTGGTTACATTGGTCGTGTTTGTACCTTTTATGATTTTCTTGTTTAAGCAACCCTTTAAACTCGATTACTTATGGGCGATGTTATGCCTATTTGGTTGTGTTTATTTCGTATTTAGAAGCCAATAATCTATGATAGCTTGTATTGAATAATTGGTTCTATACAAGCTATTGATTTTTCAAATACCTGCTTATCTTTCAGATATCTAATTAATTAATATTAATAAAAATTGAGAATGTGTCACTGTTAAACCATGACATTTTTCTATCAAATTAAAAATATTCACAGAGCTGGTCAGTTAAATTTTCGTGAGATGAAAAATCAGTCTATAATAATGGGCTTCCGAACCATTTAAAACTTGGCTCTCGTCGAGATTTATCTTTTTTTACTTTTGTCTCTGGAACATTAGCAATGAATGCGGCCGCAGCACAAGACGCTCAACCTCTCGTTGGAATTATTATGGGTTCTCAATCTGATTGGGCAACTCTCGAAAACACAGCCAATATGCTTAAACAGCTTGGTGTCCCATTTGAAGCGGAAGTGGTATCTGCTCATCGTACTCCAGATCGTTTATTTGAATATGCAGAAACTGCACGTGATCGCGGTATTCAAGTGATTATTGCCGGTGCAGGCGGTGCAGCGCATTTACCTGGAATGTGTGCCGCAAAAACTGATTTACCTGTTTTAGGTGTGCCAGTTAAATCATCAATTTTAAATGGTGTAGACTCTTTGCTTTCAATTGTACAAATGCCAGCAGGTATTGCAGTTGGTACTTTAGCGATTGGTCCAGCTGGTGCAACGAATGCGGCAATTATGGCTGCACAAATCTTAGGTTTAACTCGTCCTGAAATCGCAAAAAATGTTGCTGATTTCCGTGCTGCGCAAACTGATAAAGTTGCAAGCAAAAATATTCCGGGTCAGGTGTAAGAGGCTGAGATGGATAAAACTATCGGTATTTTTGGTGGTGGGCAACTGGGCCGTATGATGGCTCAAGCAGCGTTACCATTAAATATTCAATGTACTTTTTTTGAAGCAAATACAGATTGTCCAGCAGGTGTTTTAGGCCAGGTTTTTTCTAGCCAAGATGAGCAAGGTTTAAAGCAGTTTATTGAAAGTGCTGATGTTTTCAGTCTTGAGTTTGAAAATACGCCAGTTGAAGATGTTGATGTTTTGACACAAACCAAAACATTGCATCCTCCCCGTGTTGCTTTAGCGACTGCGCAAAATCGTTTGTCAGAAAAAGCATTGTTTGATGAGCTTACTATTCCTGTTGCGCCGTATCGTGCTGTAGATAGCTTAGAAAGCTTGAAAAAGGCTGTGGCTGAGCTTGGTTTACCGATCGTGCTTAAGACTGCAACTGGCGGATATGATGGCAAAGGTCAGTTTGTACTTCGTTCAGAAGACCAGATTGATACTGCTTGGGCTGAACTTGGTCCTGCAAAAAGTCTAGTTGCCGAAAGCTTTGTTAAATTCTCTCGCGAAGTTTCAATCATTGCGGTGCGTGGCCAAAATGGTGAAGTAAAAACTTGGCCATTGGCTGAAAACCATCATCATAATGGTATTTTATCGCATTCAATTGTTCCTGCACCGAATAGTGAAGCTTTGCAACCCGTTGCTCAAGACTACATTACTCGTTTGTTGAATCACCTTAACTATGTTGGTGTGTTGACTCTCGAGCTATTTGTAACAGAACAAGGTTTGTGTGCAAATGAGATGGCACCGCGTGTGCATAACTCAGGCCACTGGTCAATTGAAGGCGCAGTTTGTTCTCAGTTTGAAAACCATATTCGAGCTGTTGCAGGATTACCACTAGGCTCAACAGAAGTTGTTCGCCCAACGGTTATGATCAATATTATTGGTCAACATCCTAAAACTGAGGATGTACTTGCCTTAAATGGTGCTCATCTGCATCTTTATAACAAGTCAGAACGTGCTGGCCGCAAATTAGGTCATATCACTTTAATGCCTGTGGATAGTAATGAATTGACGAATTTATGCCGTCAATTGGCGGAAATTTTGCCAGAACCACTCGCTTTAACAGCAGATATGACCCTCTAAAAGTATTTTTAATTCTCTAAAAAGCGATCTTCGGATCGCTTTTTTTATCTTTTAAATTTAAAAAATAATAGAACATGCATATTTTAGGGTTGTGGATAACTTTAATTGGAACTTTTGAATTTAAAAAAGCTACTGTAATTTGAATTTAAAACCACAAAAGGCAGCCTCGGTTGTTTTTGAATTTAAAATTAGTTATCCACAAAAGTGTTTTTAAATTTAAATGAGAGAGTTGGGTATACCTTTTTAAATTCAAAAATAGAAGTCTATTAGTATGAGGTTTTGAATTTAAAAATTTTGGCTGATCTTTAAATTTAAAAAATACGGTTTTGTGGTGATTGGCTACAGCCTGTAATAAATAATAAGGAGATATAGAATAGGATTAAGAAATAGAAGTGCTTTTTGCTCTGTTGTAGATAAAGTTATCCACAATAAAGAGAGGTTTGTAGTTTAAATTTAAAGAGGTACTTTTGAATTTAAACTTGGGTATTGGTTTTGAATTCAAAAGTAATGATTTGGATCTAGAGAATTTTAAATTCAAAAATAAAGTAGAAAATTTGAATTTAAAACATGGGAAATGAATTTAAAGTAGAGATTATGAATTCAAATTTACGTTTTCTCTCTGAAATTTTGGACTCATAATGGTATGGTACTTACAAATTTAAATTTAAAAATCGAACTAGGATAATATGCGACGTTTTTCTTGTATTGTTGGCTCTGTATTTTTAGCGATGTCTCAGGCTCAAGCAGAGCTCGTAATTAATGGTTCTACAATATCTAGCAGTGCTATTGTTCCAGTAGTGACGAGCGAAGATTATACGCCTAATAATAATTTCCAAAGCTGTTTGGCAAATTTACGTTCTCAAGCAATTGCTGCTGGAGTATCTGGTACAACTTATGATCGTTATACCCAAAACTTGACCCCAGATTATTCAGTTATTGATAAATTAAACTATCAACCAGAATTTTCGACACCAATTTGGGATTATCTTTCTGGTCTAGTTGATGAAGAGCGCGTTGAGCTTGGTAAACAAAAACTGGCGCAACATCGAGATGTTTTAAACCGTGCTTCTCAAACCTACGGTGTGCCGCCGGAAACAATTGTAGCAGTGTGGGGTGTTGAAAGTAATTTTGGTGATATTTCTGGAAAATATCCTTTATTACAAGCACTCGGGACTTTAAGTTGTGAAGGACGTCGACAAAGTTATTTCCGCACTGAGTTTTTTGCCACTATGCGTATTTTACAACGTGGTGATTTAACCGAAGACCAACTGAAAGGTTCATGGGCTGGGGCATTTGGTCATACTCAATTTATGCCATCTACTTATGAACGATTAGCTGTTGATTTTGATGGAGATGGTCGTCGAGATTTAGTGTCGAGTACAGCTGATGCGCTGGCTTCAACAGCTAATTTCTTAAATAAAGCAGGTTGGCAAACAGGAATGCCGTGGGGTTTTGAAGTCAAAGTTCCCCAAGGTATGTCAATTGATGGAGAAGGGCGACGTTCAAAGAAAGCTTTAAGTAGCTGGAGTGCACGAGGGGTAACCCGAATTGATGGTTCTCCACTTGTTCAAGGGGCTTTATCTGGCAATACTTCAGCGGGTTTAATGGCACCTGCAGGTGTAAATGGTCCAGTATTTTTAGTATTTAAGAATTTTGATGCTATCTATAGTTATAACGCTGCGGAAAGCTATGGACTTGCGATTGCACATTTATCTGATCGTTTAAAAGGTGCTGGCCCATTTGTTGCGTCTTGGCCAACTGATGATCCGGGAACTTCACGTGCAGAACGTCGTGAAATCCAACAGTTTTTGATTAATCGTGGCTATGATATTGGTGCAGTTGACGGTCTTATTGGAGATAAAACCCGCGTAGCTATTCGTCAGGAGCAGACTCGTTTAGGTTTAAATCCAACAGGACGGGCAGGGCAGCAAATTTTACGTGCATTCCGTCAAGAACAAGCTCAGAAAATGATGCAATAAACTAGAAATAATAAAAAAGGTCTGCTCATGCAGACCTTTTTTATAGGTACTTATATAAGATGATTACTCTAATTTAACTGCTTCCAAAATATCAAAAATAACTGACGTAACATCTTGGCTTAAATCACGATCATTAAAGATTTCATACGCAGTGATCGTGACATCAGTATCACTTGGTAATTGCTTTTGCTCTTCTTCAATTAAATGTTCAATCGGTAACAGAGTCTGTTTTACTTCAAGATGGAGAATATCTTTATATTCGATATTTTCATCCTCAAGCTCGATTTCATGCTCATTGAAAAAGGGGATTAAAATAGAATGGAGGTATGGTTTAATTTCAATAATATCAAACAGTTCAATATCTCGTGTCTGTTCAATTGTGCTGATATGATCATTTACTTCAATCAGGATATGATAATAACTCATCTTGATCTCCATTCTATTTTCGTTAGCTCTTATGACCACAATAACATGACTTTGATATCAATTTCGATGTATCTACATAGAAATAGATACATCATTTTATATCAAGCTTTTAATTATTGAGGTAAAGCACTCAATAGATCGCGGTCAGCATCCGTAAGTCCAGTGATTTTTTTGTCACCATCTTTACGTACTGAGTACATCAATGCATTTGGTTGATCACTATGTTTTAAACCAAGTGCATGTCCTAACTCATGAGCAATTGTTAAGCGTAAATCATCAATAGACTTAAACTCATAAATCACAATTTGTTTGCCGTTGTAGATACCTTTTTTAAAGACATCCGCTTGAGCATTTTGCTTAAATTGGTTCAATGAATTATTAAACTCATTGTTAATCTGATTAAAATGAGTCACTTTGACATTTAAATCTTTAGCTTGCTCATTATATGCAGCAATTTCTTTCTTTAAAGCAACAGTTTGTTTTTGCAAATCTTTCTGAGTTTTAGCCAAAGATTTAGCGCTGTATTCAGGTGCTAATTTGCCTTGGTTAAGTTGCATCATTAGTTGGTCAAGATTTTTCAATTTTCCATTCAAAATCTGCTTCTTATTTTCAAGGTCGGCTTGAGTTTGACCAAGGGTTTGCTTCAATTGCTTAATTTGTTGCTGTTCATCAATTACACGTTGCTGTTCTTGTTGGAACTGAGCTGCAATTTTTTGACGCTGTTCAGAACGGCTTTGACTATTATCGTAAACTAAACGAATTTCTAACTTTGCATTTGGATCATAAGTAAAATAATCCTGTCCAGTACCTTGCTTCCAAATGTCCGCAGCTTGTTGACTAATTTGAATTAATTGGTCTTGGCTTAAACCAAAACGTGGATCAATATCAGCAATTTTGTAAGTCAAATGTTGACCTGCTTTTTGCTGAATTTGAGTATGAGTTGGAGTGGCAAGATTAGCATTAGCCTGAAAATTAGAAAAAGCAAAGGCTACGCCTAATAACAAAGATGTTAAACGCATAATCGAAGGGGGGAGATTTTAAAAAAAACGTATTATAAGAATATAAAATGAAAAATCAATCAAAAAACGTACAAAATAGGAAAATAAATGAGACTTTAGTCTCATTATTTTTTACCAAATGCCAAATTATTTTTTAGGAAAAATTTAATATATTGGGTTTTATTTAGTTTTTTTTAATCAGTTAACTTTAACGATTTTTCCTTAATTTGGTCTATAAATTGAACCTAATAAATCTAAATCTGAATCTGTCAATTTAAAGTTATGAATATCTTGCTCTTTTAAATAGGGATACATTAAAGATTTAGGATCAGTCGTATGTTTTAGCCCTAAAGCATGCCCAAGTTCATGAGCAAGGGTCAAGCGTAAGTCATTTAAAGAAGCATAACCGTAAATCTGAATTTGGTTTTGACTGAATAAACCTTTATGGAAGGGTTGAATACTCGTTTTCTGCTTTAGTTTGAATTGTGTTTTTAAAGCGCTTAAATCACTTTGCTCTCGATTTAGCTCTTTAATTTTTAAGTTAAGTGATTGAATTTTAAAATTTAGACTATTGGATTCATTTTGTAACTCTTCCGATTTTTGCTCTAGTTGTTTTTGCCATTCTTTTAAATTATTGGCATTAGAGTATTGATGTTCTCCTTGATTAAAGCGCGTTACATCTTGTTGATATTGTTCAAACTCAACTTTTAGACTGACCTTTTTCTTGTTTAAATCACTTGATAGTTGAGTAACTTGCTGTTTGTTTAGAACAATTTCTTCATTTTTAATGCGCCAAGCTTCCTGCTTTTGCAAAAGTGCATCCAAATTGTTTTGTTGTTCATCCTTAAGCATTTGATGATCATCATAGATTAAGTTAATTGACAATTGAGCCTGTGAATCATAAATAAAATAGGTCTTTCCAGTTTCTTTTTGCCAGATTTCAGCAGCTTGCCGACTTACCTCAACTAGTTGTTCTTTAGTAAGTTGAAACCGCGGATCAATAAAAGCAATTCGGTATTTTAAAGGCTGATGAGATGAATGAATTGGCAGATTGCTTTGAGCAAAAAGTGTTGTTTGTAAGCCCATGCATAAGCATAAGCTCAATCCCCACCATAGAAATTTTTTCATGGCAAAATAAAAAATATAAATAAATCTTATTGTTAGCTACTTAATTTAATTCGTCAAAACGATAAAAATCTCAATAGATTAGGTGAGGTTTGTGATATTGGTCGAAAAATTAAAAAAGATGTTCTCAGACTTGGCAATAATCAAATAATTAATGTAGTAAATAACAGTGGTTTTTTAACAAAAAAATATTATTTAAAATTAAATATTTAGTTTTTATCATTGATCTTTCTGACAGAAATTTTTGAATAATATTATTAAAAAACTTATTGTTACTTTTTGTAAATAATAAAAAACCGCGCCTAAGCGCGGTTTTTTATTAAAGAAACAAATTATTTTTTGTCATCTTTTACTTCTGTGAATTCAGCATCTACAACGCCATCATCTGCTTTTTGTTGACCCGCATCACCACCTTGGAATGCATTTGGATCAAAGCCTTCAGCACCACCAGCTTGTTGCGCTTGTTCATAAGCACGTTGAGTGATAGGCATCAAGATGTTTTGTAAAGCTTCAGTTTTTGCTTTGATATCTTCTACATCATTTTCTTTTGTTGCTGCTTCAAGTTCAGAAACGGCAGTGCTTACAGCTGTTTTTTCATCTTCAGTAACTTTATCACCAAGATCTTTAACAGCTTTGTTCGAGCTTGAAATTAATGCATCAGCTTCGTTACGCGCTTTTGCAAGTTCTTCAAACTTACGATCTTCTTCAGCATTCGCTTCAGCATCTTTAATCATTGCTTCGATTTCAGCATCAGACAAACCTGAGTTCGCTTTAATCTGGATCGATTGCTCTTTACCAGTGCTCTTATCTTTAGCAGATACTTTCAAGATACCATCAGCATTGATGTCGAAAGATACTTCAATTTGTGGCACACCACGTGGAGCAGGTGGAATATCGCCTAATTGGAAGTTACCCAACAATTTGTTTTGTTGAGCCATCTTACGTTCACCTTGGTAAACTGAAATGTCTACAGCAGGCTGGTTGTCAGCAGCAGTAGAGAACACTTGTGATTTCTTCGCAGGAATCGTCGTGTTTTTCTCAATGATTGGTGTTAATACACCACCCATTGTTTCAATACCTAAAGTTAATGGTGTTACGTCTAATAAAAGAACGTCAGTTTTGTCACCAGACAATACCGCACCTTGAATCGCAGCACCGATTGCAACAGCTTCGTCAGGGTTCACGTCCTTACGTGGCTCTTTACCAAAGAATTCTTGTACTTTTTGTTGTACAAGTGGCATACGAGACTGACCACCAACCAAGATCACATCAGAGATGTCTGAAGTCGAAAGACCAGCATCTTTAAGTGCGATTTTACAAGGCTCAATTGTACGAGCAACCAAATCAGCAACTAAACCTTCAAGTTTTGCACGTGTTACATTGATCACTAAGTGTTTAGGACCAGTTGCATCAGCTGTGATGTATGGAAGGTTGATTTCAGTTGCGTTAGATGAAGAAAGCTCGATTTTTGCTTTTTCAGCAGCTTCTTTCAAACGTTGTAACGCAAGTGGATCATTTTTCAAGTTCACACTTTGTTCTTTCTTAAATTCTTCAACTAAGAATTCAATTAATGCGTTATCAAAGTCTTCACCACCAAGGAAAGTATCACCGTTTGTTGATAACACTTCGATTTGTTGGTCGCCATCAAGGTCTGCGATTTCAATGATTGATACGTCAAAAGTACCACCACCTAAGTCGTAAACTGCAACTTTACGGTCGCCTTCTTTTTTGTCCATACCGAACGCAAGTGCAGCAGCAGTTGGTTCGTTAATAATACGTTTAACGTCTAAACCAGCGATTTTACCCGCATCTTTAGTTGCTTGACGTTGAGCATCGTTAAAGTAAGCAGGAACAGTAATAACTGCTTCAGTAACTGTTTCACCTAAATAGTCTTCTGCAGTTTTCTTCATCTTTTTCAAGATTTCAGCAGAAACCTGTTGAGGCGCTAATTTTTTATCGTTTACTTCAACCCAAGCATCGCCATTGTCTGCTTTGATGATTTTATAAGGTACAAGACCGATATCTTTTTGTACCGCTTGATCTTCATAACGACGACCGATTAAACGCTTGATAGCGAATAATGTATTTTTCGGGTTAGTTACTGCCTGACGCTTAGCACTTTGACCTACTAAGATCTCGCCATCTTTATAAGCAATGATCGATGGAGTTGTACGTGCGCCTTCAGCGTTTTCGATTACTTTTACTTTATCGCCTTCAAGTACAGCAACGCATGAGTTGGTAGTACCTAAGTCAATACCAATAATTTTTGCCATGTGACGTTTTCCTCAAAAATTCTTTTGCAATGTTTTTGCTTGTTATCCGATATGAGAGTGAATCTATTTTTTTCAAGCGTTTTAGCGAAAAAAAAATCTAAAAACTCTCAAAAAATTATTTATTGACCAACCATAACCATAGCAGGGCGCAATAAGCGACCGTTTAATGTATAGCCCTTTTGTAAAACGCTACCGATTTCATTCGCTTTAGCATTTGGGTCAATACCTACAGCTTGATGTAAATCCGCATTGAAGCCATTTTTTGTATCAGCTTCTACAACACCAAATTTTTCAAGTGTGGTTAACAGCGACTTCAAGGTTAGTTTAATACCTTCAAGTACTGGTGTTTCTTCATCGCCAGCTGCTTGAATTGCACGCTCTAAATTATCAACAGAATCTAGTAATTCTTTTGCAAATTTTTCAAGCACAGTCTCTTTATGCTTGTCAGACTCACGTTGAATACGCTCTACACTTTTTTGTGCTTCGTAAACTGCATTTGCAGTACGTGCTTTTTCAAGTTTTAGGCTTTCTTCTAATTTGGTGATTTGCGCTTGTAAAGATTCAACGGTAACGTCGTTTGCTTGCTCTACACCTTCAGCCTGAGTTTGCTCATTAGATTGCTCTGCTTGCTCGTGTTGAATGTCTTGAGCTTGCTCATTTTGCTCATTAGCCATTGATGATCTCCGTTTAAATGGGTTTTTAAACATGTACAGTCCTTTTGGCATCAGCATTTACTGGGTAAAACCTGAACTGCCATGCATATGCTGTAATTCATTAATAGGGATGAAGTATGGGCATTGCCTAAAAATTCAAGCGTACACGGCAATTTAAAACTTTTAATTTTGCGGTTTTAAGTAAAAATCTAAATTTTCGATCATAAAAGCAATAAATTCCTGAGTTATTTTGGGTAAATGTTGTCTTGAAGCATATACCACCGACAAACTTAATTCAGGAGCCGAATAGTTTTTAAATAAAGGAACCAATCGTTTTTCTTTTAAATCTTTTTTAACTAATAAAGTCGGTAACATTGCCACACCTTGAGCATGTACACACATGTCATAAACCGCATTTACATCATTACTTTTAAAGGTGACGTTTAAAGGATAGTTCTGAGGTTGCTGTTCAGTATCAAAAAGTGTCCAAAATTGATGTTGGCTATGGTGGGCTAAACATTCATGTTGAATAAGTTGCCTTGGATGGGAGAGGGGACTGTGTTGCTTTAAATAATCAGGATGAGCACAGAATACAGACTCGATTTGACACACAGGTCGTGCAATTAAACCATCGGCAACTTTTTGCGTTATACGTAAGGCTAAATCGACCTGAGCATCAATTAAGTCCATCGTATTTTCAGTTAGATATACATCAAATTGAATATGTGGATGTTGCTGTTTAAATTGGCGAATACATTCCCCAACCCCTAATTGAAATAAAAATAAACCACAAGTAAAGCGAATCGTACCGTTATGTTGTTCGGGTGCGGCTAACTCTTGTAAAAGTTGCTGTTGTTGTAAAATATTCTCGCAGTAGAGTAGGGCTTTTTCACCCGCTGGAGTGAGAGATATTTTTCGGGTATTTCTTTGAAATAGTCGAGTTGAGAAGGTGTGCTCTAGGTGCTCAAGATAGCGAGAAACCATCGCACGGGAATAATTTAGATGTTCGGCGGCTTTGGTTAAATTGCCATGTTGAGCAATAGAAACAAAGACGTGTATGGCTTTTAATGTGTCCATATGCTTTATCATTATTACAATATATGCAACAGTTTATCTTAATTTAGTGCATTTATCTTACAAGAATTGCAATTTAAAGTATTTCTCATGAAATTGGAGATACATAATGAAATTTTTTAAATTAACTGCTTCAGCCCTAGCAACTGCTACTGCTTTAACGGTAGCTTCCTCAGCCTTTGCGCAAGATTTGAAGATCCAAAGTTTTCTGGCTAAACCCGAACATTTCGGCGTGACTTCTACTTTAATTGAAGGCGATAAAGAAGTTCTGTTGGTGAATGCACAATTCTCAAAATCTGAAGCATTACGTATTGCTGCCGATATTCTCGATAGCGGTAAAACACTAAAGACAATTTTCGTAAGTTATGGCGATCCGGACTATTACTTTGGCTTAGATGTATTTAAACAATACTTCCCAAATGTACAAATCATTGCAACACCAGAAACTGTTAAACATATCCAAGATACTCAAGCGCTTAAAGTAAAATACTGGGGCCCACAAATGGGTGCAAATGCGCCTAGCCAAATTATTGTGCCTCAAGCTTATGCTGCTAAAACTTTAAAACTAGAGAATGAGTCAATCGAGATTAAAGGTAAGAAAGAACTTACTTATTTATGGATTCCTTCTTCGAAAGCTGTTGTAGGCGGTATTCCTGTCTCTTCAGGTATTCATTTATGGATGGCAGATACGCCAAAAGTTAAAGATCGCAATGAAGTGATTCAAGCTTTAGAAAGTATTAGATCACTCCAACCTCAAACAGTTGTTCCAGCTCATATGGTTGAGGGAGCTCCACAAGGTTTGGATGCGGTTAACTTCTCTATCGACTATCTCAAGAGCTATGAGAAAGCGGTCAAAGTAAGTAAAAACGCGAGTGAGCTAAGTCAGCTCATGCAGAAACAATATCCAACATTAAAGAGTGTAGATAGCTTAGAGCTAGGTGCAAAAGTTGTAAAAGGCGAGATGCAATGGCCATAATTTGAATCGAAACACTATAAATTTTTAAAAAAGCCGTGGTCTATCCTCGGCTTTTTTATGAAATAAGGCATTTTCAAGTAAAAAGTCTGTGTAACATTCTACGCACCTTATATAGCGTTTCTATGAAGAGAAAATTTTTAACGAGAGTAAAAGGCTAAGATAAAAATTAGAAATTGATAAAAATAAACAAAAGCTTAAGTTATAGCTTCTATATAAAAGGTAGAGGTGAGGCTAAGGAAGAGGTTTTAATAAAAAATTGCACAATTTGTACTTCTATTACTACAAAAGACAACCAATGATACGCACGCCAGAAAAAAAAATTGTGAATTATAGGCAGCGCGAAGATGAACTTTGCATTTAAATGTTTGTCGTAATGAAAGGAAAGTGATTATGAAAAAATTAGGTCTTATCTCTGTAGTACTTGCTGGTGTTGCTTTTACAGCTGTTGGTTGTGCATCTGAAGCTGGCTTAAATGCATCAGGTTCAGCTCAAACTAGCGCTAGCCCATCTGGCGTACAAGCTGGTGTTGGTGTAGATGCAGGTGTTTCTGGTCAAGCACAACCAGGTCAAGTTGATGCTGGTGCTTCTGGTTCTGTTTCAGGTTCTGCAACTGCTCAGTAATTCTTAGCGATAAGAACAGTTAAAAGATTATAGAGTACATATATTCAAGATGCCGATTTATATATGAAATGAGCTGCTACTCATTATTCTATAGTCAAGAGAATGTGGATTTCTCAACAAAAAAGCCCCAAGAGATTTTTTCTTTGGGGCTTCCATATTCCCATAGATTTTAGTCATCATCATGATAATCTCTATGATTGTGATCACGATCTTCTAATCTTTTCTTCTCCCATTCACGGTGTCTTTTTTCCCACTCACGACGATTTCTATCCTGTTCGCGAGCATCTTTACGTTGTTGTTCGTATATTCTCTTACGCTCTTCCCAACGTTTTCGTTCCCAGTCACTATAGCGACGTCCATCATTGCGGTCATAGCGATCATCATCATGATCATGGTAACCATAACCACCGCGATAATAAGGATCATCTGTATAAGCAACACAACCTACAGTTAAAAGACTGGTTGCTAATAAAGTAACAACTAGTTTTGCTGACATAGCACAATCTCCTTTTGTCTGTTAACAATAATTGGCAAAAAAGTCCTGTTTTAAACGACAGATTTGTTAATGACATTTGCTATAAATCAGATTAGCGTAGATTGGTTTTTACCTTTGTATCTTGATTACATGAGTTGTATGCGAATATAGTCAAACAACAAAGAATTCTGTAGAAAATATGAAGGATAAGAGGAATTCATGGAGATAGGCATGACAGCATTTAATCAAAAAATTCAAACATTGCTAGATAAGGGCCAAGGGCCTGCTGCTCGAGCTCTTGATAAGTTACCTCGATTAGCTCAAGAGTCACTTGCCAAAATCCTTGGATATGCCTACCAATACCCAGAGCTCGACTCGTTTACTAAATGTATGATGGCCGTACAAATTAAACAGGGACGTATTGGTTTCATTGGTTCAGATCCTATTGAGTCTAGACGGCAGTTTGATACACAAATGTTGGCTATACGCCAGAAATCAACTGAAATTGATTCAGTAGAAGACATTCGTTTGCCGCTTCAAAGTGGAACTGTTTTCGCAAGACACTATCATCCTTCACCGAATAAAAAATTACCTCTGATTGTTTTCTATCACGGGGGAGGGTTCGTTGTAGGTGGTTTAGATACTCATGATGAGGTTTGTCGTATATTGGCAAAATATGCAAAAGTACAAGTACTCAGTATTGATTATCCACTTGCACCTGAGGTCTCACCTCAACATTTAATCCAATCATGTGAAGATGCATTAGCTTGGGTATATCAAAATCGCAGACAACTAAAAATATTAAAAAATCGTATTGCTGTAGCAGGGGATAGTGCAGGCGGCAATATCAGTACGGTTGTGGCTCAACGATCAGTAAACAAACCTTATGCTCCACAAGCACAGCTTCTCATTTATCCTACAGTTGATTTTAAAAGTCGACATCCTTCTTTCTATGCCTATAACGAAGGATTGGTTTTAACAGATAATGATATCAATTATGTTACCCAATATTATGCAACTCAGCATAATGTAGAATTAGACGATCCGATTATTTCCCCAACCTATGGTAATTTGAAAAAGAACCCACCAGCTTTCGTGATTACGGCTGGTCATGACGTACTGCATGACGAAGCGAAAATTTATAGCTATAAGCTAAGACAAAATGGCGTCAAAATGCATTATGAAGAATATCCAGATCAAACCCACGGTTTTATAAACTTGACACCTATTTCGAAAAAGGCAAAAAGATATACTATCGAGATCAGTAAGAACTTCAGAAAGTTCTGGGATAAAAATAGTTAAATAAAAGTTTAGTCCATGTTTCACGTGGAACGTGGACTAATACTCAAATCTAAAATATAAAGTACTAAATAAAAGATAATAAATACTCACTAGAATTCTTTTATATAGATGATTAAATTTATCCTTCATTAAGTTTTGCATTTTATTGTAGGAAGATATGAAAAAATTATTAATGTTATGTTGTTTGGGTATAAGCAGCCATTCAGTCTGGGCTGACACTTTAGTTGAAATGCAAACAAATTTAGGCAATATTGAAATACAACTTTATGATGATAAAGCACCAAACAGTGTGAAGAATTTTAAAGACTATATAAAGTCAGGCTTTTATAAAGATACGATATTTCACCGCGTAATTCCTGGTTTTATGGTGCAGGGCGGTGGACTTACTGCAAATATGCAGGAAAAGACTACGCGAGCACCTATCAAAAATGAAGCTGGAAATGGAATTGCTAACACACGCGGAACGTTGGCTATGGCTCGTACTGCAAATCCTAACTCAGCTACTAGTCAGTTTTTCATAAACGTTGCAGATAATAATTTTTTAAATCGTTCTGCGGGTAATGCGGGTTACGCAGTTTTTGGAAAAGTAATTAAAGGAATGGATGTGGTTGACCGTATTGTTCAGGTCCCTACATCAAACTATGGCATGCATCAAAACGTACCAAAACAGTCTATAAAGATAGTAGATATAAAGTTTAAAACTCTTCAAAAATAAATTAACTATATAAATCATATGCTTGTTTGTTTTTGAGATTTTTTTTGGCTGAAAAAGAACCGGTCGAATGTGCATATTTATAAAAGTGCTTGCGTACCAGTTTTTTTTCCCTATAATGCACTCATCCCGACGCGATACACGAGAATATCTTAGCTTACAGGGTTGAGATGAAAGCTTAGTATTGCGTTGAATTCTGTCTCTGACGAAGAGCAGAAAAATCATTAAGAGAATTGAAGAACAACTTGTGTGGATTTTTACTGATTGATTAATCGAAATAATTTTC
>NZ_JBQENP010000023.1:0-50569 GCF_052044755.1 Acinetobacter sp. 22512
GTCTAACTTATGGGGTGCAGTTCAGAACGGGAGGGGGACACCTTCGGGTGTGCTGATCTTTTGGGTATCAGTCTGTCAACCTTCTCTCGTTTCGCCACCATTATTTGACAGTAATGTGGTGAAGCTTCTTTATACCCAAAGGAGTCCGCTATGCGTACTATTTCTTCTTTATTGGCTTTTACCAAAGTCTCTCTATTCATACCACTCGAGCAATCTATAAAGCGGTTCAATCGACTCTAGGTTTTCTACACCTTAAGAATCTAAAACACAGCAACTATAAAACTTGAGATAGGTCAGCACGCCATTTTGTGCGGCTTTTGCATGCCTGTTTTTAGCACTCATTTTAAGAGTGACGGCATTTCTATCTCATTTACATACAACAAAAAATTATTTTAAGCGGTATATTTATGCCAAATTTACAATCCTCCTTTAAAGCATTAAAAGTGCTTCACGTAGCAAAAGACTTATTTAATCAATATGGATTTCATAAGGTCGGTGTTGACCGAATTATTAGTGAAGCCAAGGTTTCCAAAGCCACTTTTTATAATGCCTTTCACTCAAAAGAACGGCTAATCGAGAGGTGTATCAGTTTCCAAAAAGACACGCTAAAAGACAAAGTGTTTTCAATTCTCTATTCTTACAATGAACTCATGGTGCTGGATAAACTTAAGCAAATTTATTTTTTACATGCGAGTTTAGAAGGGCCATATCATTTACCCTTTAAGGCATTGTTTGAAATTAAAAGAGTCTATCCCAAGGCCTATGGCGTTACGATTGAGTACCGAACTTGGCTCATCAATGAAATTTATAAACTACTTTTAACTGTCAAAACTACCGCCTCAGTCGAAGACGCTTACATGTTTTTATGTATGATTGACGGGGCGATGTTCCGACTTTTTGAAAAAAACAGCATTGATGAAAGCGCGCTAGTTCGATTGTTTCTTTTTAATCTGTGTCGGTCTAGATAACTCTTAAACGAAAGAAAGCCTCCCAAAAAGAGGCTTTACTTTGTATTGAAATAAGCGCTTAGCTTGATTACACAGGTTTTGCGGCCTGCGCCATTCCTTCAAAATATTGAACCGCAGGCGAGCGAGCCATATAAGCTAAAGCTTGCTCGGTGTCTCCCTCATGAATTGGGTTAAATTTTGGAGAAGCCCATCTTAACGTCGCTTTCCATAAATATTTTATGGTCGGTAAGTTGTCTGAGCGAGTTGCGGTTTTTTCAAATTCACGAATAATTTTGAAGTAGCCACGGCGCATCAATTTTTGAATATCTTCATGCTCTAAATCTTGCTTACCTAAACTACGGGCAAAGTCAGCAAGGAAGTAAATAAACAGTGGGAAAACCGCCGCCATAATCACTTGGCGCGACACATAAAACCCAAACTTGTTTGTTAAAAGGTGCTCAAATAAATCATAAGCAACACAGCGATGTTCTACTTCTTCAGCTAAATGCCAACGGAACAAATCTGCCATAGCAGGGTCAGCTTGGTCCCAAGTCTTACTGTCTAGCGTCCATTGACCAATGGTTCCCGTAAAGTGCTCGATTGCAGCAATCACGCCTACTCGGAAAAGTAACCAATATTCATCAAGCTTTTCGCCTTTTAAAAAAGGTATGCCTAGAGGTTTGTCACCCAACAAAATATTAAAAACAAAATGGGCACGGTTGAGTGTTTCTTGAATGTCGTAACCATTTTCACGTAAGAAGTCCTGTGCTTTTTCATGGGCACGTGCATGAGCAGCTTCTTGGCGGACAAATCCAATCACTTCTTGTTTTAGTGCTTCATCGGTAATCAAGGGAAGGGTTTTATTAAACACACGGCAAAACCAAAACTCACCAGCGGGCAAGAGCATGTTGATGCCATTGGCGACATGCGAGCATAGCGGATCATTCGGCATCCAACAGACCGATGATTCGGTAAAATCGAAATGGACCTTTCTTGCTTTAAGCTGATGATTCCCTGTGATCATATATGTCACCCTATTCATAATTGTTCATTTAATGCGAATGGACAATTTTTAGCATTAAGTAAAATTGATCACCATGTGCTTAAGGGACAAAATGAGCTTCAAAAAGGTTTATAGAGATAAAAGCAACTCTGTTAAAGATTGGGTATATTTAACACAACACGAGGGTAAGCTTTATTTATTTTAAATATGAGATGAATAAAAAAAGCTCCTTAATAAAAAGGAGCTTTAGTTTTTATAATTTAAATTTTTAGTTATAAATTTATTTTATTTTAATTTAGCTAAAACTAGCTAGCTTACTTAGAAGTTTAGATCGCTTGCCACTGATCTTTAACTTCTTCTGAGTTTTTATTCAGAATAACTTGGTCTTCTTTTACCTCCCCAATCCATCCAGTAGGAATGAGGTGATGTTGACCACTTTCGTCTCGGGTGAGTTTTAACTGGTTTTCACCATCGAGATGATCGACAGTACCTACTTTAGTACCACAAGAAGCAATAACATCTGCGTGTTTTTTAATATCATTAATATTTAAAGTGTTCATTTTAGACCTCTTCTTTGGAAATAGAAAAACGGTAAGAACTAAACTACTTTAAATAATCGATTAAATGTTGAGTTTTTAATAAACCTTACATGATCGGATTATAAGTTCACTTAACCGTGATATTTGAGTAACAATGAAATAATTAGATATAAAACTAATAATATTTTTCTTTTTATTACAATTTATATGTTTATCTAAACAGAAATCTTTAGTTATGGTTGGGTTAAGTCTTATAAATAATTATTTGCAATGAATATTAAAATACCTATAAACATGACGATACTGAGCAGTTTGAGTGAATTTGAAGCTGCCCTAGCTGAAGATAAAAGTAAGCTTCGTATAAATTTACTTTTTCAGCTTTTAAATTTAACTCAAAATTTGCCTCATCCAGCTTCGGGTCAAACGTATCAACGTTGGCAACTTTTTGCGCAGATTGCTGGAGTCGACTTAAGTCTAGCCAAGCTTTTTGAGTCTCATTGTGATGCTTTAAGCATTTTAAATGAATTGGGTTATCAGCAAGAAATAGATGACCAGACTTGGGCAGTTTGGGCAGCAGACGGTGGACCAGCACCATTGCAAATAAAAGACAATCTTTGTAATGGCATAAAACCTTGGTGCTCTGGTGCTGAATTCATTGAAAAAGCTTTAATAAGTTATAAAGATCAGCAAGGGCAAGCGCAGCTTTGTATTGTTGACTTAAGTCATCCATCCATTACCACCGATTTAAGCCACTGGCACGCTGTAGGCATGCACGCAACACAGACTGCACAAGTTCGTTTCGAGAATACGCCTGTTCAGATGGTTGGTCAGCCAAACAGTTATTTAAAACGTCCAGGTTTTTGGCATGGTGCAGCTGGTGTAGCGGCCTGTTGGTATGGTGCCGCCGTGCGTCTAGCTAACTTTTTGCAAGAAAGCTGTCAGGCAAATCCGAATCCTTATAAAAAATTGTATTTAGGCGAGGTCGCTCAGCAGCTAGAAATCACTAAACAGTATTTTCAATATGTGGCCAAGCTCATAGACCATAAACCAACGCTAAGTCATGAGCGGGAAATACGCATATTACGTGCTCAAGCAGAACAATGCTGCCTGAGCGTTATTGAGCGAGTAGGAAAAGCCTTGGGCGCTCGTCCTTTTTGTGAAGATGCGACATTTGCTCAGCTCATGGCAGATTTGCCAGTGTTTATCAGGCAAAGTCATGCTGCTTTTGACTATGAGCAAATTGCAGAACTCTGTGTGTCGGAGCAAAGCCTATGGGAACTTTAAAACATCCTTTGGTTGAAGACCGAGTTATTTTTGGTGAGGGCACGGCCAAAGAGCAATGGTTAAATGTATTTAAAGAACATCCGCTAGCGCCTTTAGACCTTGAGTTATTTCGCTCAAAAAGAGTGGTAATTGTCGCTCCACATCCTGATGATGAAGTGCTTGGCTGTGGCGGATTAATGCAGCAGCTGATTGCACTGAACTGTAAAATAGTGGTTTTAGCTGTCAGTAACGGCACACAAAGTCATCCTAACTCTACAAAATATCCTCCAGATCAGCTTAATATTCTTCGTCCGCAAGAAAGCCTGACAGCCTTAAATTGTCTGGGCGTAGCAGAGTCAACCGAGCATATAGAGCTTAATTTGTTAGATGGCCAGATCCATTTGCAAACCGAACAACTGTGGCAGAATTTAGACAAGTTAGTTCAAGCCGACGATATTCTAATTTGTAGCTATGAATTTGATGGTCACCCAGACCATGAAGCCGTGGGTAAAACCGTACAAGCCTATGCAACCGCTAAGCAACTACTCTGTTTACACGTATTAATTTGGACTTGGCATTGGGCAGAGCCTTTAGACCCACGCATTGATTGGCTCCGAGCAAAAGCATTTTCCTTAACACCAGAACAGCTAACTAAAAAACATCAAGCAATTTTGCAGTTTAAAACCCAACTTGAAGCAGATGAAACTACGGGTAATGCCGCCGTTCTCTCTCCAAATGCGATTAAACGTCTTTTAATGCCTTATGAGGTTTATTTGAGTGATTCATTCTCGCATGTACTTTGAAGATTTATATCGTCATAACAGTGACCCATGGGGCTATGACTTTCATTGGTATGAAGCTCGTAAAAGACAAATTTGTCTCGCGCTGCTGACAAAACCCCGCTACCCAAAAGTGTTAGAAGTGGGTTGTTCAAATGGACATTTAAGTTTTCATTTGGCACAAAGAGCTGAGGAGTTGGTGTGTATAGATGTCTCTGAATGTGCTGTTCGCTTAGCGTCCGAGCGTTTAAAAGAATTTGAGCATGTGGTCGTTGAAAATAGAAAAATACCCGAAGACTATTCGATTCAAAAATATGATCTGATTCTAATTAGTGAGATGGCCTATTACTTATCGGCAGATGAATTGCATCAGTTTATTGAAAAGTTAAAACATAGTTTAAATGATGACGGTGAAATTCTGTGTTGTCACTGGCGTCATGAAATTCAAGATTTTGAATTAAACGCAGAGCAAGTCCATCAAGCTTTTCAGCAACATTTTCCATTTCATCACTACCTCAGCTTAAACGACCCAGACTTTATGATTGATCTGTGGACGGCGAACACTTCCTCTTTAGCGCAGCAGGAAAAACTCAGATGAAAATAGGTATCGTCATTCCAGCGCATAACGAAGAGCACTATCTATCGGCCTGTTTGCAATCTATTCAGGTCGCCATAGATAATATTAGTGGTTATGAGGTAGAAGTGCTTGTTGTACTTGATAGCTGTACAGATCAGTCGCGGTTGATTGTACAAAGCCATCAAATCAACTGGATTGAATGCAACTATGCATGTGTCGGCAAGGCGAGGGATTTAGGAATCCGTCATTTAATCGGGCGTGGCGTGACATGGATTGCATGTACCGATGCAGACACCGTGGTGAGTCCTGATTGGTTGCGCTATCAAATCCAGCACCAACCCACAGATGCAATTTGCGGTACTGTAACGCTAGACGATTTTAGTCATCTCTCTATAACGAAACAGCAAAAATATTTAGCGCACTATAAAGATCAGATGGACCACGCGCATATTCACGGGGCAAATTTAAGTTTTAGTGCAGAGGTCTATCTTTTGGTCGGTGGCTTTGAGCCTATTTCATGTCATGAAGACGTGTCTTTAATTAAAAAATTGATCCATCATTGTTGCAAAATTACTTGGAGTAATCTAGTTCGAGTAACTACAAGTAGTCGGTTAAATGGACGCGCACCTCAAGGTTTATCGTACTTTTTAAATAATCTCTAATAATTTAAATCATCACTTCACCCAATATCGAAATATTCTTGAAATTTTTAGGGTCATATTTAATTTTGATAATACTACCCACTTTATATTTATATTGATCTTGTTTAGTAATAAGCACCTTTAGATTTTCAGTAAGGACTTGGCCTTGCTCAGTTTGAAATTTCAATTTGACATAACATAAAGGGCGATATTGCACCTTAGCTAATGAGTCTTGAAAATATACGACCTCGGCAGAAGTCATCTTTCCTCGTTTATAAATTAAAAATCTTTGAACCTGACTTTTAAGAAAAAAGGTCCAAGTAATATAGATAAACAATAAGCTGAACCAGACTGTTCCAATAAAAGTCAAAAAATCAGAAAATTTCACTCACTCAAACCAGAATTATTCGTTTAACGCCTTATTCTAAATGAACCGATAAGCCTGATCTAGTTTATATAATTGGTCTAAAACATAAGCAAATGAAGCTTTAAAATTAACGGATCATAATTAAATTTGGGCAGGGTATATAACTTAGTTGTTGTATTTATGACTACATATGTAAACAAACCTTATGAGAAACGTTCTTAACCCCTAAAATTCTACAAAAGAAATTTTAAAGGTGTATAGGTTTGGATTTTTTAAATTTTTTCCGTGATATTCGGGGTGAGTTAAGTCAATATCCTTGGCTAGAAATGTTGGTTTCACTCACGATTTTGATTTTATTTGCTGCAATAGCAAATTTTATTGCCAAACGCATTATTGTTCGGGGCGTTCGACATTTAGTCACAAAACTCAAATCACCAAATCAGTCTATTTTTGCTCAGCATAGCGTTATAAAGAAATTTGCAAATATTGTTCCTGCTGTTGTGATTATGAATGGTATTGCAACGGTTCCTCATCTATCTCCAAAGTTCATTGCTTTTGTTGAGATGGCAGCACAAGCATTCATTTTTCTTACACTCGCACTTACAGTCAGCGAGCTGTTAAATATCTTTAACCTTATTTATCAGCGTAATCCAAAATCTAGAAACAAACCGATTAAAGGTTACTTGCAACTGGTTAAACTCATTTTATTTGTTGTGTGTGGCCTCATGATTTTGGGAACATTCCTTAAAAAGGATGTGTTCACTTTACTTGCAGGTTTTGGTGCAATGGCAGCGGTATTAATGCTGGTTTTCCAAAATACCATTTTGTCTTTGGTGGCGAGTGTACAAATTGCCTCTTATGACATGGTACGTATTGGAGACTGGATTGAAATGCCATCACTCAATGCAGATGGTGATGTAATTGATATTTCCCTGCATACCGTGACTGTTCAAAACTTTGATAAAACCTATACCACCATTCCGACCAATAAGCTCGTGACCGATACATTTAAAAACTGGCGTGGTATGAGCAATTCGGGTTGCCGTCGAATGAAGCGTTCACTTTTTATCGATCAAAGTAGCGTTCATTTCATGAGTGATGAAGAGCAACAAAAGCTCAAAGACTTTTTATTGTTAGATCAATACTTAAATGCAAAGAACTCTGAGATTGATGAATTCAATAAGCATTTAAGCAATCAATCTCGTTACAACAAGCGCCGTCTAACCAATATTGGTACATTTAGGGCCTATGTAGAGTTTTATTTACGTCAGCACAAGGGTATTGCTCAAAATCAAACCATTATTGTTCGTCAGTTACAACCGACCAGCCAAGGTTTGCCGTTAGAAATTTATGCTTTTACCAACACGATTGCATGGGTTTCTTATGAAGCAATTCAGTCAGATATTTTTGATCATTTAATTGCAATTCTTCCCGAGTTTGGTTTACGTGTTTACCAAGCACCTTCGGGTCATGACTTGCAAAGATTGACGGCAGAAATTCACCCAAGTTAAGTTTTTAAGCTGTAAATAACAGCGCATAAACTATTTGGAAAAAGCTCCCACATGGGGGCTTTTTTTACTCATACTCTTCACAAAAGATTATCCTGCAAACCAAATATTCTGATGATCACACATGGGACTCAAATGCTTAATACGTAGATTGTCTTGTTCAAAATTACCAATACCTCCAGCAATATCTAATATGCCCCCTAAGCCGATCTGCTGACCTTTATAACTTAAAGTGTTTTTTTCAGCATCCCACTGAGCGCTATGTTCTGGAAAGACAATGAGTGTATCTTTCACATAAAGACATCCTTGCTTTAACTCTAAGTTTCCTTTTAAGCGTGCTGAACCAGAGAAACCATCGTACTGATAGGCTGGGAGTTTCACAGCATTTGTACTGTCATTTGCTTCTTGTTGATGGCATCCTGCAACAAGGGCGAATACAACCGTGTAAAGCAATTTATTATTAATACCCAATTTTGTTCCTATAGGGATTTGCATATATTTGATAGTAATTGTCTAAAGTTGCATATCAATCTTTAGATTGTTAATGAAGATTTCATTCTATTACCGTTCGAACTTAAGATTTAAAGACTAAACTTTCTTATTCATGGGCTTATGAAACTTTTGGTTATTATATTTTATTTATTTGTATATTGTTATCTTTTTCATGGGTGATTTGAGGCACGATATGGCGTGTCATCCTCCAAAATAATAATGCAAGAAAGCTAACACTTGCACCGAGTGCACACACGCCAAGCCAACCAGCATAAGCATAAGTCGCTGTTGTGCTGATTGCACCCAATCCGCTACCTACCGCGTAAAAGAGCATGTATAGACCAACAAGACGGCTATGTGCTTCAGGACGAGTACGAAAAATCATACTTTGGTTAGTCACGTGCAAAGCTTGCCCACCTAAGTCTAGCAATACGATGCCAATCACGAGTGCCCAGAGTGAGTAAGCCATGAGTGAAAGTGGGCCCCATGCGAGCAGTAATATTAACAGTGCTGCCAAGCTTGTGTGCTGAGCATATCCACGGTCGGCCCAGTAACCCGCACGTGCAGCAGCCAAAGCACCAATCACTCCAGCGAGTCCAAAAGACCCAATTACAGTATGCGAGAAGCTATAAGGCGGGGCACTTAACGGCAGTACCAATGCGCTCCAGAAAATATTAAATGCCCCGAACATGAGTAAAGCTAACACACCGCGCACTTGGAGCACTTTTTCTTGGCGTAGTAGTTTTAACATCGAGGCTAGAAGCTGCGGGTAGCGCATGGCACTAGGTTGAATATTTAAATGAGGCAGACGTTTCCAAAGGGGCAATGCAATCATGAGCATGATGAGGGCTGCACAGAAGTACACGCCGCGCCAACCCGCCACATCACTAATTCCCCCTGAAAATACACGGGCAAGCAGTAAACCAATGAACACACCACTTTGTGCAGTACCGACCACATGGCCTTGCTCATGTGGGGCCGCAGCACTCGCAGCATAGGCAATAAGCCCTTGAGTCATGGCTGTGCCGAGTAAACCCACCGCAAGCATTCCTGCCAAAAGAATAATCGTAGAATGGGCAAAGCCAACCACGAGCAATGTAGATATTAAGGCTAGTAACTGTAGAGCCATTAATCGACGTCGATTTACCAAATCACCTAGCGGCACTAAAAAGATTAAAGCTAGCGCACAACCTATTTGAGTGGCTGTCACCACACCACCAATAGCGGCATGACTAACATTAAAGTCTCTCGCCAATATGTCGAGCAAAGGCTGGGCATAATATACATTTGCAACGCTTGCACCACTAGCAATCGCAAACAGCAAAATTACGCCACGAGGCATGCTTGAAAGTGGGTTATCACTTTTGGCATGTGAAGTAGAAGAGGCAAGAGAAGCTTTCATGGCTCTAAACTCACTCAAACTAGTTTTAAAATGCAACTGGTTGAATATTAAGCCTGCTAGTTTTAAAATGCAACTAGATGGCTTATTGCTGATGATTGGTAAGGAAACTCGATGACGAACTCTAAATTGTTAAAAGATGAACCTTGTCCTGTTGCACGTTGCGTCAATCTCATAGGAGATCGCTGGTCACTGCTTATTGTGCGTGATGCTTTTGATGGAATGCGCCGTTTTGGTGATTTCCAGCGCAGCTTGGGAGTGGCACGTAATATTCTTTCTGATCGCCTAAAAAAATTAGTCGATGCTGGTGTTCTTGAACTACAAGATGCTTCAGATGGCACCGCTTATCAAGAATATGTATTGACCGCTAAAGGGGAGAGTTTGTTCCCAGTGATTGTGGCTCTACGACAATGGGGAGAGCACAACCTATTTGAAAGTGGAGAGCGCCATTCTCTGTTAATTGATAAAACTACAGGTCAGCAAATTCCACTTATGGCACCAGTCGCGGCAGATGGAACAGTGCTGAGAGCTTCTAATACTCAAGTGCAAAAGGTGAAATAAAAGAAGAGAAAACAAAAATAACCTTTTTTAACTTAAATTTGGGCAGATTAGTTGCTAACCTTGCGCGTCAAATTAAGGTGAGATTATGAGATTTATATTCCTCTTTATCAGCGCAGTTTCAATTCAATGTTATGCAGCATCAGAAGCTATGGAACTTCATTACTGTGAAACTGTGAAGAAAGCAGCGAGTGGCGTGATGGATGCTAGACAACATGAAGTGCCCGCTAAAGAGTTACATGACATCGCCAATCATCTTGAAGAGCAACAAGCCAAACAACTTTATCAAGAGCTTATCAAATCTGCATATTCTTCAAAATTATTTGAAGATCCTCTCATTAAGTCAAAAGCTGTCGAAAATTTTCAAACCACTTGGCATGAACAATGTTTGTCAAAAGAATTAGCTAAAAATATGTGAGTGTTAGGGGGAAATGGCTAGCTTAGGTTGGAAGATAGAACTTTATTTCTTACTTACCTCTTCACTAACACTGGCTAAGCGCGGTAAAGCAGGAGAGAAGGTATTAGTTCGAGTTCTTAATATCATGCAAGGCCAACGTTACATTGAAATCTGTGAACGAAATCCTACCCAAGAGCAATTCTTTTATGGTTGGATCGCTAACCGCGTTTCACTATGAAGGTTCTGATTTCGCTGTGTATTCTACTTTCAGGATGCACAGCTCATACGATATCTACAAAAGTGCATGTCACTGTTTGTCTGTGCAGTATGTGTATTAAAGTCTTTGGGAGAACGCTTTTTTATAGATGTGCGAATAAGTTAAATTTGTTTAAATTTTCTTTGAATATATTTAATTTTAGCTTTAGTGTCTATAAGTTAATATAACGAGCTTTATTGTTATTTTCGTAAAAATAAAAAATAAAAATTGTTTTTAAGTTAATGTTTTTTAAAATTATATATATTTTATATTTACATTAATAAGATTGGATACAGATGCATAATTCATTATTAAATTTATATCATCTACTTTAAATAAGCTATTTACCTCTTTGCGAAGAATATTCAATGAGCGGTATAAATATGGTTGATTGAAATAATGAATAAATAAACCCAAGCTTGAATTTACAAGTAGGGATATAGAATGGAAATGTGAAAAAGCTACCCATAGGTAGAAATACTCATGAATTAAGTTAAAGGATATTGGTATGAAAGCTATTTTAACGAAGAAAATTATTAGCTGTATCGCAATTAGTGGTGTTTTAAGCTTCAGTGCATTTGAGATTATGGCAGCGAATCAACAAACTATAAATGATGGGAAGAATCACTCTAAAATATTAAATGAAAACCATGAAAATTTGACTGATAGTCAAATTTTCAAGATATTAAGTACAGCTAACAATGGTGAAATTAAGCAGGCAAAAACTGCATTGCCAAAACTAAAAATGGATGAAGCTAAGAAATATGCTGAAATGATGATTAAAGAACATTCAGCCAATGAAAAAAATGCACAAGCGTTGGCAAGTCGGTTACAGTTGATTTCACAAACCAGTAATCTTAGTAAATCATTGCAAAATGATAGTGATAAAATTGTTAGTAAGCTTAATCAAATAACATCAGATACTGATAAAAATTATATGATGAGTCAAGTTAAAGTTCACCGTAAAGTTTTGACAATAATTGATAAGCAGTTAATACCAAACACGAAAAGTTCTGAATTAAAAAATATGCTCGTACAAACACGTGATGCTGTTGCGAAACACCTAAAAGCAGCTGAAGATATATTTAAAAATATGAAATAATATATAATTATTATTTTTTAAAAATACATTTAAAAAGCCTAGTATTAATTAACTAGGTTTTTTAAATTGTATATACATAAAATAATAATTTCTGCAAGGCAGTGTAAAACTAGAATGTTATAGGTAATATTTAATTTAGCGAAATATAATGATTATGGGATAAAGGGTGATATAATTGTGGAGACTATTTGAATAAGAATTTTTATTGATGATAAATAATTTCTTTAATTAATAACATCTCCTTACTTAATAGGGGTGTTTGTGAAACATAAATAACCTAAAGGTGAATTATAATAATAATTGTCAAGCATATTTCAAAAGTTATTTTAATATTCTAGCTCTTTTGAAAGACACTAAATTTTAAAATATAGGGAGTAAGAAAATGGTAAATACAAAACAATCAAATTCAGATGGTAATCATACGACTCAAAAAGAGCAATCTTCTAATGGTAATGTATCAAATAGCAAACCATTACAAGACATTTCATCCACAATTGATAATGCTCGTCCAGATTTAAACTCACCACCGACCAATAACAATCATGTACCCGATATGAATGAAGGGGGAGAGAATTTGGTGGCTACAGGTGCAGGAACCTTGGGAGGAGCGGCGGTAGGTGCTGCATTTGGTGTTGTTGGGGGGCCTCCAGGTGCTATTGTTGGAGGGATTATTGGTGGTGTAGTAGGGGGAATAGCAGGTAATGATATAGCTCAAACAAATAATCAAAAAGATGATAGTAATTCTTGGCAAGAAGAAGATAATTATTGGCGAGAAAACTATAAAAAAATGCCATATTATACTGAAAACAAGAATCTAGAATATGATCGTGATTATCGGGCGGCTTATCGTTTAGGTTATGAAAATCGTGTACCTAATAATGCAGAAATTAATTTTTCCGAGGTTGAATCTAAATTGAAAACTAAATGGGAACAAGTTAAAGGCAGTTCACGTTTACAGTGGGAGGAAGCTAAATTTGCTGTAGAAGATGGATTGAAAAAAATTCATCCTTAAGTCATTTAATACTTAGAAAGTCTCCTCAATGGGGGAGACTTTGCGATAATATAATTTTAAGCTAATTTTTAATTTCAATATCAATAAAAACTTAATGATGGATTTAATCATAAAATATTAACTATATTTTCATTATTCTTTTTTCTTTAGGTATTTAAGTATTTGAACAATTAAGCGGGCACTCTTCTTTTTTCTGCCTTCTTCTTGATAGTACTTTTCAAAAAGTGCATAGAAGGAGATATGGATTTTTTCAGACTCAGGATTAGCCTGTTAAAATTGTAATTCTAATAATTTTTTAGCGGCCCATTGTTCACACTCACTCGCTGTATCTCGAGTAGCCGTATAACGTTTGCGTAGATAACGGACAGTGATGCGCCACGCGTCTCCGCGCTTAACCGGCTTTTGCATAATAAAACTCCAAATTTCATGGTACTGCAATGGAAATATAAAGCTTTTTTTAATGCGAATTTTGAATTGACCAATAGACAATAAAAAACCACCTAACTCTTTCGATTTAAGTGGTTTTTGAATTTTGGAGCGGGAAGTAGAGTTCAAACTCATAACTCCAGCTATGGCTGGATCAAAAGAGTTTTACCGGCACTCCTTCTGGCGCATATAGTAATTCAGTCACGGCTTAAGATGATGCGAGAAGACTATTCGCAGTCAGATGCATGTAACGATGTTAAAAGTGGCTTGGCAGTGTTGCATTGTCGAGATGGGGTTATAAATTTTTAAAATTGTTTTACATAGCTTGGATAAGTGCTCTTTGTATTTGCATATATAACAAAGTAATATTTTTCGACGGAAAAATACCCATTATGGACAGGGAAGTTCAATTTGCCTCTTGAAACACTTCATTTATCCTGGCACTCTTGCTTCTACAAAAAAAGGTGTATTTGTGGTATGACTGCCGTTAGCTCTTCTTTCAGATTTTTAGATGTATTTGCCGGTGCTGGAGGGCTTTCAGAAGGATTTATTCAAGCTGGTTTTATGCCGGTAGCGCATGTGGAAGCTGATGAAGCGGCTTGTGCTACTTTAAAAACACGTCAAGCATATCATTGGTTAAAAGATAATAATAAAATCGATATTTATAAAGACTATCTAGAAGGAAATATTACACGTAATGAGTTTTGGGGAATGGTGCCTCAAGAGGTTCTAGACTCAGTTATAAATGAATTTATTGGTCCTGAAAGTTTAAAATCTATTTTTGAAAAAGTTGATAAATTTTTAAATGGTAAAAAATTAGATATTATCGTTGGAGGACCACCTTGTCAGGCATATTCAGTTATCGGCAGGGCAAGAGGAAATATGGAAAATGATCCTCGTAATCATTTATATATTTATTACGCTGAATTTTTAAAAAAATATGAACCTGAATATTTTGTTTTTGAAAATGTACTCGGGCTCTTATCTGCAAAAGATAGAAATGGTGATTCATATTTTAAGAAGATGTGTAATCTCTTCAATGAAATGGGTTATGCTGTTGAATATAAAGTATTAACTGCTGCAGATTATGGGGTTTTACAGAATAGAAAGCGTGTAATTCTAATTGGTAAAAGAGGTGTAGAACACAAGGAATTCTATCCAGAGCTTTTGAAAGTTGATTTAAACGCTATGGTTTGGGATGCATTGGAAGATCTACCAAAAATAAAAGCTGGCGAAGGAAGTCATTTACCTTGTGAAGTTTCCCAAAATTATAGTCATTGGTTATTACAAGCGAATATACATACAGATTTACCAGTAACATGGCATCAAGCTCGTCCAAATACTACACAAGATTTGGAAATTTATCGTATAGCAGTGGATATTTGGAATAATAGTAAAAAAAGATTAAATTATAATGACTTGCCAAATAAATTAAAAAGTCATAAATTTAGTGAATCTTTTACTGATCGTTTTAAAGTGGTCGCTGGTGATTTAACTGCGTGTCATACAGTAGTTGCACATATGGCAAAGGACGGACATCATTATATTCATCCTGATATTGAGCAGAATCGCTCTTTAACTCCACGTGAGGCTGCACGATTACAAACTTTTCCTGATGATTATTTCTTTGAAAGTCAAAGCGGGAAACCTAGTCGTACGAGTGCCTATAAACAAATTGGTAATGCTGTGCCCGTTCTATTAGCAAATAAAATTGCAGAAAAAATTATGGAGTATTTAAATGGCTGAAGATAAAAGAATTATAATAAGACCAGCTGGGCGACACATACTTACGATTGGAAGAGAGTTAATTCAAGACCATGCCGCTGCAATAATTGAATTGGTTAAAAATGCTTTTGACGCTGATTCACCGGCAGTAGATATAAAAATTAATAAAGATAATTCAAATAAAAATTATAAAATTATCATAACTGATTATGGTCATGGTATGTCTCGTGATGATGTATTATTAAAATGGTTAGTTCCCTCTACTGATGATAAGCTTAAGAGAAAATCCACTAGAAATGGACGAGTAATGCAAGGCCGTAAAGGAGTCGGTCGATATGCAGTAGCATTATTAGGAGATCTTTTAAAAATTCAAACAGTAACTGAAAAAGGAGAGTGTACTACAGTTTCTTTGTGCTGGAGTGAGTTTGAGAAAGCCCAGTATCTAGATCAAGTTGATATTAAAGTAGAGACAATTACTGATAATAATTTGAAGAAAGGTACAACAATTGAGATTTTTGGTGATGAAAAATTTTATGGTGAATGGACTGAAAAACAAGTTAATAAATTGATTTTTGAATTAAAAAAGTTGGTAGTGCCTTTAGATTTAAGCAGAAGTAATGAAAATAAGAATTTAAATTTTAATATTTATCTCGAGGTAGAAAGTGATAACAATGATGAGGTGATGAAAAAAACTGAAATTAAATCATATCCGATTGTAGATTATTTTGATTATCGAATATCTGGAACAGTTGAAAAAGATGGTACAGGGAAATTAATTTATTCTTGTCAAAAGGCAGATAATATCCCGAATGAAGAAATCAGTTTCCAATTTAAAGAAGCTGTAACTATTGATAATAAATCTTATATGAGAAACTCTCATCTAAATTGTGGAAAGTTAATTTTTGATATTAGGGTTTATGACCGTGATCCTGAATCACTGTTATCATTAATTAAGCGAGGAAGCTTAACTAAAAATATTGAAAATACTCAATTAGAATTGGGTGAGCCTAAGGGGAAGAAAAAAGTTCAAGAGTTTACTAAGACTGATGCGAAAAATTTATTAGATGAATACAATGGTTTGGGAGTTTTTAGAAATGGCTTTCGTCTTAGACCTTTAGGTGATCCTGGATATGATTGGTTACTATTAGATAGCCGACGTGTTCAAAATCCTTCAATGAGAATCGGTATTAACCAAGTAATTGGTTATGTAAAGATACAATCAGAAGAAGACTCTAATTTAATAGAAAAAAGTGCTCGTGATGGTTTAAAAGATAATAGAGCCTATGAGGATTTAATGAATGCTACTCAGCAAGTAATTGCTGAGTTAGAAACCCGAAGATTTAATTATAGAAAAATTAATGGACTTTCGAGACCTGCTTTAAAAATTGAACAAGAGTTCGAAAAGTTATTTAATTTTGATGATTTGAAGTTTGATATTAAGAAATCTTTAGATGAAGAGGGTGTCTCTTTGGAGACCTCTGATAAAATTTTAAAATCTATAGATGAGAAATCAAAAGAGCAGAATAAAGCCGTAGAAGAAATACGCAAAGCCGTTTCTGTATACCAGACTCAAGCTATGTTAGGAAAAATTATAAATCAGATTTTGCATGAAGGCAGAAGACCTTTAAATTTCTTTAAAAACGAAATACCTAGTTTTAAATTCTTCTTACAAAGTTATATTGAAAACAATAATGAAGATGATTTGAATGAAATTTTGAGTATAGCTGAAGGAATTAATAAAAACTCAAAAGATTTTGTAGAGCTTTTTAGCAAAATATCTCCTCTAGCCGCTGCAAAAAGAGGGAATAGAAAGCAAGAGTTTATCTATAAATGTATTGATGATGCTTTAAAATTATTTTCTAATGATTTAAATATTTTAAATATTGAGGTTAAAATTAATATAAATAAAAATCAAACCCTACTTTGTTGGAAGCAAGATATAGATATTATATTTGCGAACTTAATTGAGAATAGTATCTATTGGTTAAGTCAGATTAATGAGTCTCGTAAAATTGAGATATATGAAGGCTTCGATGAAGGTAAACCAATAATTTTATATAAAGACAATGGACCTGGGATTGATGTAGATAGTATTAAATCAAATGCTATTTTTGAACCAGGTTTTACTAAAAAGACTGAAGGTACTGGATTGGGGCTTTCTATTGCAGGTGAGGCTGCTGATAGAAATGGTTTGGAGTTAAAAGCACAAGAGTCAGATGAGGGTGCTTTATTTTTGTTGTTAGGAAAATAATATGAATTATTTAAAATTAGCTTTAATTGAAGATGATCAAACTACAATTGAAACTTTTGAAAGATCTTGTAAGGTTTTTGAGAGACAGGTTGAAGTCAAAATAGATATTATTAAATGCAGAAATTTATCTGAATTTCAATCAAAAATTTTAGATATTATAGGTTGTGATGGATTAATTGTAGACATGGCATTAACACAGGCTTCAGAAAATGAAGAAAGTGGTTTGCAAGTAATTGAATATTTTTCTAATAATAAAATTATTATTCCAACAGTCGTCTTTACTGGTACACAAGATCCGGTAATATCAAGCCATCCATTCATTGATATAATGGTTAAAGGGGAGGTTGCTAATGAAGAAATTATAGATAACTTTCTAAAAATAAAATCTTCAGGAATATTAGTTATTTTAGGGGGGAAAGGATTGTTAAAAGAATACATGTATAATGTTTTTCATAATAACATTAATAAACAAAAGAAAAGATGGATTGACCATTCAGGAAATAACTTGGAAGAAACAAAAAAAGCTTTATTAAGACATACAATAAATCATTTATTTCAATATCTTGAAGAAGATTCAAGCAAAGTTTTTGTTGAAGAAATGTATATTTATCCGCCTATTTCAAAAATCATAAGCCCTGGATGTATTGTTCGTAAAGATAAAACAGATTATTTAGTTCTTACACCTGCTTGCGATCTCGTACCTAGAGCTTACAAAGAAAAAGATGAAAATGGAGAGGTTAAAAAATCATCTGAAGGGGAGCCTATAATTACCATGAAACCAAAAACTAATTGTGTTCTTTTAGCTGAAATTCAACCTTTAGAAAAATCATTACAAGAAGTTTTAGAAATGGATAATTTGTCCCGATCACCTAAAAATATTAAAAAGTGTTTAGATAAAATTTTTAAAGATGTCTTGGAGTACTATCACTTTTTACCAGATGCTTTTGATTTTAAGGGGGGAACTGTTCTATTTAGATCTATTACTTCAGTCGAACCTGAAAAATTAGCTAACGAATATAGCTCAATTATAATTCGAGTTTCTCCTTTCTTTTTAAATAATATTCAAGCTAGATTTTCTCGCTACTATGCGAGACAAGGACAACCAGATATTGATTATTCTAGTTTTATGGAAGAAAAAATAGCTATGTATGGCGTGAATACTTAAAAACTATATGAATAATATAGGGGCTCTATGCAATTTCTTGATTTTTCCTAAATAAATTGATTCCTTAATAGGGGGTAGATTAGCCTTCTATTAAGAAATTATTTGTTCATTTATTTCTAGTAATGGTTCTGAATCCAATAGCCATTTTGTAAGGATATCTATAAGTGCTACAGGATCTTTTTTAGAACGACGTACCGCACACTCCCAGATGGTACATATTCTCCAGCCGCTATTTAAAAGAAGCTCTTTGGCTTTCAGATCATTTTCCTGATTCTTGGAAATTTTTGCTTCCCAGAATTCGGTACGACTGGCCGGTAGCTTGAACAACCGGCAATTCTGATGCCCATGCCAGAAACAGCCATGTATAAAAATGATAGCCTTGTATTTTGGTAATACGATATCAGGTTTACCAGGCAGATCCTTGCGGTGGATACGGAAGCGGAAGCCCTGTGCATGAAGAAGGCTACGGATGAGCAATTCGGGTTGTGTATTCCGTCCTTTAATATTTGACATCATGCGGCTACGCGTTGCGCTATCGACGATATCTACCATTATTATTTATACCTTATTTTTAATGATAATCAGTTTAGCAGTACTTGAACTTATGAATGGTATATACATTTTTTGCTTTATAGTGGGCGAAATGTAAATACGCATCACACCCGATAGTTAGAAGCTTATGGAAAGATGAGTTTTGATATTCATGATGTTGCAGCAGAATATAAAGCGCTCTTTAATATCAATTTTACCTAGTCAAAACTAATCAATAGACAATAAAAAACCACCTAACTCTTTCGAATTAAGTGGTTTTTAAATTTTGGAGCGGGAAACGAGACTCGAACTCGCGACCCCAACCTTGGCAAGGTTATGCTCTACCAACTGAGCTATTCCCGCAATGTGAGCACATTATAGAGTGTTTCATTAAAGTGTCAACACTCTTGTGATCTAATTGAACGTTTAATCAGCACGACGCCAAACTGTACCTTGGCGAGTGTCTTCAAGTACCACACCTTGGTCGAGTAAAAACTGACGAATACCGTCTGCTTTCGCAAAGTCTTTTGCCTTTTTTGCATCAACACGTTGTTGAATAAAATCCTCAATTTCAGCATCAGACAAAGCAAGCGCTTCTTGTCCAATATCTGATTTTAAGAAATCATCTACATTGTGTTGTACCAAACCTAAAATGTTGGTGAGGTGACGTAATGTCGAATAAAGTACAGTTGCTTGCTCAGCTTGCTCTTCTTTTACAGCACGGTTTAACTCTTTGTTAAGTTCAAACAATACAGCCATTGCTTCGGCAGTGTTGAAATCGTCACACATTGCATTGTTAAAACGTTCAATAAAGCTTTGATCAAGCGTTTCAGTTGTCGTTTGACCATACACTTGTTGGTAAGCTTTAAATGAATGGTAGAAGCGAGTTAAAGAAGTTTTTGCTTCTTTGAGTGCCACATCAGAGAAGTTCACAGGACTACGGTAATGTGAAGATACAATAAAGTAGCGGATCACTTCAGGGTGGAATTTCTCCATCACGTCACGAATCGTAAAGAAGTTGCCTAAAGACTTAGACATCTTTTCGCCGTCAACATTAATGAAGCCAACATGCATCCAGTAGTTTACATATTGCTCACCAGTCGAAGCTTCACTTTGCGCAATTTCATTTTCATGGTGCGGGAACATTAAATCTGAACCACCACCATGAATGTCAAAGTGATTGCCTAAGCAGCAAGTCGACATTGCAGAACATTCAATGTGCCAACCCGGACGGCCATTACCCCAAGGAGATGCCCAAGACGGTTCATTTTCTTTGGCATGTTTCCAAAGTACAAAGTCAAACGGATGTTTCTTTTCAACTTCTACATCAACACGTTCACTTGCGCCAGCTTGCATGTCATCAAGCTTACGGCCAGAGAGGCGACCATATTTTTCAAATTTGGTCACTTCAAAATAAACATCGCCATTTGCAGCAGGGTAAGCAGAGCCTTTATTGACCAAATTGCCAATCATGTTTTGCATCTGATCAATATATTCAGTCGCTTTAGGTGCTTCATCAGGTGCAGCACAGCCTAAATTGGCTGCATCTTCGTTCATTGCATCAATGAAACGAGTAGTAAGCTGCTGAATAGTTTCACCATTTTCATTCGCACGTTTAATGATTTTGTCGTCAATGTCGGTAATGTTGCGAATGTAGCGAACATTCCAGCCCTGACTACGCAAGAAACGAATAATGTAGTCAAATGCAACCATAACTCGAGCATGCCCGATATGACAGTAGTCGTAAACGGTCATACCGCAGACGTACATATCGATGTGACCTTCTTTACGAGGTACAAATTCAACTTTTTTTCGTTGCTCAGAGTTATATAAAACAAACGGTTGCATAAGGGTTTTCAAACACTCAACAAAAACAGTGTTACATCATAACTGATGCATCATTTTTCACAAAGGTTTATGCAAGAATTTTATAAGCTTGTGAAATCTTATACATTTAAAAACGTGTAGATGATTGAGTTATGTTAGAATGCCCCCAAATCTTTTGATTAAAATCACCGATCTTCACAAGAGATCAGATCAATTATTTTGAGTCAAACTCGTATGCCCAATCCTACAGATTTCCAAAGCAGCGCATTAGCAACATTGCGTATTGAGCAACAAGCCTTAGACGTGTTAGCAACACAAATTGGTGACAGTTTTAACCGAGCTTGTGAAATATTGTTACAGTGTAAAGGTCGTGTTGTGATCACTGGCATGGGTAAGTCAGGGCATATTGGCCGTAAAATGGCTGCTACTTTCGCCTCAACTGGTACACCATCTTTCTTTATGCATCCGGGCGAAGCTGGGCATGGCGATTTGGGAATGCTGGTTCGTGGTGATGTTTTAATTGCGATTTCCAACTCTGGAAAAAGTGATGAAATCATGATGTTGATGCCTTTAATCAAACATCTTGGCGTTCCTCTTATTACCATTAGCCGTGATGATAAAGGCCCAATGCCGCAAAACGCTGACATCGCGTTAACTTTAGGGGAGTCTGACGAGGCATGTCCATTAGGTTTAGCGCCTACGTCGAGTACTACAGCAACTTTAGTTTTGGGTGATGCACTGGCCGTTGCTTTACTTGAAGCACGTGGTTTTACCGCAGATGATTTTGCTCGTTCGCATCCAGCAGGTGCGTTGGGTAAACGCTTACTTTTACATGTAAAACATCTGATGCATACAGGCGATGAACTGCCAAAAGTTTCACCAGATACACCAATGAATCAAGTGCTTTATGAAATTTCTAATAAACGTTTAGGCTTGACGACAATTGTAGATGAACAAGAACATTTGCTTGGTATTTTCACCGATGGTGACTTGCGCCGTTTAATTGATAAACAGCAAGGTTTTGATGTGAATTTGCCTGTTTCAGAAGTGATGACAAAAAAACCATCAACGATTTCTCAAGAAGCACGTGCGGTAGAAGCTCTACAACAGCTGAACCTGAAAAAAATTAGTCAGTTTGTGGTGGTAGATGACCAAAACAAAGTGATTGGTGTAATTAGTATGCATGACCTTATTCAGGCAGGGGTAAATTAATCAATGGCATCTTATGCATTGTTAGAACAAGCACGTCATTTACAGGCATTGGTTCTGGATGTTGATGGTATTTTGAGTGATGGCTTCGTAACCTTAACCAATAGTGGCGATGAAATTAAATCATTCGATATTCGTGATGGTTTAGGAATGAAGCTTGCACAGCAAGCCGGCATGAAAGTTATCATTATTACAGGCCGAAAAAGCAATATTGTTGAAAAACGTATGTCTGATTTAGGTGTAGACCTCGTTTTTCAAGGCCGTGAAGACAAGGGCTCAGCACTTCGTGAAGCTTGTGCGCAGTTTAATATTTTGCCGTCTGATTGCTTATATATGGGCGATGATTGGCCTGATTTATCTGCTTTTGCAATTGCAGGTATGAGTGTTACTGTGCCAAATGGTCACGAAGAAGTACGTCGCCGTGCGCATTTGGTTACGCAGTCGATGGGTGGGCGTGGTGCTGTACGTGAAGTCTGTGATATGTTGCTGATCGCAAAAGGCATTTACCAAGAACTTCTTGAAAAATATCTTGCAGTACCGCATTAATAATAAGATTACTTAAAAAGGTAGGCTATTCCTGCTCATGGATACCAGAGTTTTATCAATTGTTGCTGTAGTGGTTGCTGCTATAAGTGGTGGTTACTACTACTATAGTGGCAAGGCAAAAAAACTAGACATTGGTTCTGCGAAGAATATGACATATTCAGCGCAGGGCGTCCATTTGACTCAAACTGATGATCAAGGCAATTTGTATATTCGTGCTGAAGTTCGTCAGCTTGAACAGGATATGCAACAAAAAACATCAAAGTTGGATCAACTTAATGCCTCGATGTATAAAGATGGCAAAGTTGATGCGACATTCTTTGCAAAACAGGCAAATGGCTACGATGATAACCGTAAAGTTATTTTATCGGGTGATGTGGTCGCAACTAAACTGGCGCCCCAAGGGAAGATTGAATTCCAAACTGATGAGTTAACTGGATATCCAAAAACCAGAGAAATTGAAACAGATCACCAAGTGGTTGTTCAATCTCCGCAAGCCGAGTTTGTCAGCAAAGGATTAAAAGCTAATTTGAATAATGGTCAGTACGAATTTTTTAATATTCGAGGAAAGTATGCACCAAAGTCTTAATTTAAAACGTTCTTCAGCTTTCCTAAAACAAGCTGCGGTAATTACATTCGTTGCTTTATCATCTGCTTCGACTTTTGCTTTACCGTCTGACCGTAATCAACAAATTTCGTTAGTGGCAGACCGTGCAACTTATAATGAGAAAACGGGTTTAACGACTTATACGGGTAATGTCGTGATTGAACAAGGTACGATGAAGCTTCAAGCCGACTCAATTGTTGCTACGCTAAACTCTAAGCGTGAAATTCAAACGATTACTGCCAAAGGTAGACCATCTAAATTCCAACAGCAAATTAGTGCTGACAAGGGCGTTGCACGAGGCGAGGGGCAAACCATTGTTTATAATGCAGATACAGGCATTATTACTTTGACTGGTGGTGCATATCTATATCAAGATGGTTCAAGCATCCGTGGTAACTCATTGAAATATAGTATGAACAAAGGTGATGTTGAAGCTCAAGGTTCATCATCAAACCGCGTTCAAATTATTATTCCGCCATCAACTTCAAAAAGTTTCCCAGGAGCGCGTGACTAATGCAACAAGCTCTTCAACCCCAAACTTTGTGTATTAAGCACTTAGCAAAAAACTATAGTAAACGTTGGGTCGTCAAAGACGTATCTTTTAGTATGCAAAGTGGACAGATTGTTGGTTTGCTTGGCCCTAACGGCGCAGGAAAAACAACAAGCTTCTATATGGTTGTTGGGCTAGTGCGTATGGACAAAGGTGAAATTCACCTTGATGATCTTGATATGTCCGATTTGGCAATGCATGAACGGGCACGTAAAGGAATCGGATATCTTCCGCAAGAAGCTTCTATTTTTAGAAAGCTGACAATTGCTGAAAATATTATGTCTATTTTAGAAACACGCAAAGACTTAAATAAGCAACAGCGCCAACAACGTCTTACTGAATTGTTGAATGACTTTAAAATCAGTCATATTAAAGATTCATTGGGAATGAGTGTGTCTGGTGGTGAGCGCCGCCGTGCTGAAATTGCACGTGCATTGGCTGCTGATCCTAAGTTTATGTTACTTGATGAACCGTTTGCCGGTGTCGATCCAATTTCGGTAGGCGATATTAAAGATATTATCCAAACCTTAAAAGATCGCGGTATTGGTGTGCTTATCACAGACCATAACGTACGTGAAACTTTAGCAATCTGTGAACGTGCGTATATTGTGAGCGAAGGTGCGGTAATTGCAGAAGGCACTCCACAAGAAATTCTGGATAACGAACAGGTACGTAAAGTCTACTTAGGTGACGATTTTACAGTTTAAATAAAAAAGTTAATCTATTTGGCTAAAAAGAGGTCAATGCTTCTTTTTAGCTTTTTTATATTTAATTATTAAAAAACAATAAATTACACGGTTCACTTGATGAAAAAATAATGTGTGAATTATTCCTGCATTTATGCTTCTTTATGCAAAAAAATATGTAGAATGTAAAAGCTTTTAAACGATAACAAACAAGATCAACAAGACAAGCATGATTGGATATAACCAGAGAAGAGTAAAAAGGACATGTAAAAAGCCAGCTTTCCTGAAAGGGTTGATGCTTTTAACTTCACTGCATGTACCTATGGTGATATATGCCGCTAAACCAAGTGAGCAATATCACACATTAAAAGACAACTTATCACAACTTTTTGCCCCTAAAAGTAGTGATGAATTTAAAGTCGCTAAGATGCAAGAGTTGAGTAATTTTAGGCTAGATCGTTCTAGAGTGCAGGAGTTTCCGACTGTTCAACTCAATGATAGAGCAGCTTCATCTTATTCAAATTTGCCATCAAGGAAAATGACTCTGCAGGAAGCGGTGAAAATCGCCATCCAGCGTAACCCTGATATTTCCCAAGCCATTTCAACTTTAGCTGGCCAAAATGCTGGTATTGATGTTGCGAAGGCAGGTTATTATCCTCAAATTTCAGGTGGTATTACTACAGGTGACCTGAGTAGTGGCGAGCGTGGTCGGCAGTTATTGACTTTAAACGCAACTCAAATGCTTTATGATTTTGGTAAAGTCAAATCAGGTGTATCGGTTGAGAAGGCCAAACTCCAAGTCGAACAGGCGAATGTGTTGGTCAGTATTGATGATATTGCACTTGATGTGGCTCAGTCGATTATCAACATTCAGCGCTATCTCCAATTAAATAAAATTGCCGAGCAGCAAATTGCGGGTATTCAGCGAATTCAGGAAATCGCTAATTTACGTGCAAATGCTGGTATTAGTAGCCAAGCTGACCCGATCCAAGCCCAGTCTTATTTACAAGCTGCGCAGTCCGGTTTGATTGCCCAGCAATCTTTGTTACGTCAGTACCAACAACATTTAAGAACATTGTTGGGTGGTGATGTTTCACGTACAGGTTGGATTATTTCAGATGATTTGGTGAAAGTGTCTGATTTATATGGTGAACCTGAGTTTAATACCATTCCAAAAATGATCGCTGCACAAGCGGGCATTGAAGTGGCTAAAGCCCAAAAGGAACAGACCCGTTTAACACGTTATCCAACTTTGGCAGTGAAAGGCTCGGTCAGTCAGGCCATTAATGGAAAAAACCCAAACAATGATGAAGATGATGGTTTATATAGTTCCATCATGCTTGAAGCCACCAGCCAGTTTTATCAAGGTGGGGCAGTTTCTTCCCAAGTAAAAATGGCAAGTTATGCAGAAGAAGCAGCTAAATCTAAAGTGAATTCTGTGTATCTGGATGTGCTCGATCAGATCAGAACCAGCCGTGAACAAATTGAAAATAAACAACGTCAAATGCAGGTTTTAGCCAACCGCCAAGCGACGACAGTTCGTACACGCGAACTCTATCAAGAGCAGTACAAACTCGGTACCCGTTCATTGGTTGACTTACTGAATGCTGAACAAGCGATTCATAGTGCCAATTCAGAACTCGAAACTGCACGTTATGACATTTATAGCAGTATTGTTCAGTACATTGCAGCAACAGGACGTTCCCGCCAAGCTTATGACTTAAATAATATTTCAATTCAGGGGTTCGAAGTACAACCATGATGACAAAAATAAATTACCAGCCCTGGTTACAGGCGGTCTTAACGATTGCTAAACATTATAGAATTGAGCCTTCAGAAGAAAGAATTCGTTTACAACTTGACTGGAACCAAAATCAAAACCTTGATGATGTTTTGCAGTTAATGACACGTCAGGTTGGACTCAATTTACGTAAAGTACCTTTTTCATTAGATTTACTTAATCCATGGCGTTTACCGGTCATGGTCGAGTTTAATGACGGACAAGTTGGTGTAATTGATAAGGCCGATACTCAAGGAAATGTCAGTATCCAGTTTAGTGGAGATCGTGGCCTTTCCCAAAATTTAAGCTTAGATGTCTTAAAAACAACGATTAAGAATGTCTATATCCTGCGTCCTGAAACGTCTATTCCCGATGCGCGTATTGACGAATATATCAAACCATACGAAGCAAGTTGGTTCTGGTCGATTGTTTTAAGAGACTGGAAACGCTACGTTGATATTATGTTTGCCTCACTGATTGCCAACGTATTGGCACTGGCAACCATTATTTTCTCAATGCAAGTGTATGACCGTGTTGTTCCATCTCAGTCTATCCCGACCCTATGGGTGTTGGCAGGCGGTGTGCTTATTGCAGCACTTTTTGAATTTACCTTACGTATATCACGCGTGTACTTATCCGATATTATTGGTAAGCGTGCTGACTTACGGGTGTCTGACCGTGTATTTGGTCATGCCTTACGTATCAAGAATAAAGACCGTTCAAAATCTACAGGTAGTTTTATTTCCCAGATTCGTGAGCTCGAAGGTGTTCGTGAGCTGGTGACTTCAACCACCATTAGTGCAATTGCCGATTTCCCGTTCTTTTTCCTCTTCCTGATCATTTTTGCGATTATTGGTGGAAAACTGTTTTGGGTGATGTTGCTGGTTGTGCCACTTATGCTTTTGCCGGGTATTCTGGCACAGAAGAAGCTAGCGCAACTCGCACAAGAAGGTATGAGAGAATCTTCAATCCGTAATGCCATTCTTGTTGAAGCGGTGCAGGGTATTGAAGACATTAAGCTATTACGTGCTGAGTCTCGCTTCCAAAACCAGTGGAACCACATGAACGAGGTTTCAGCCGATATCGGGATGAGACAGCGTAAAATCGTCGGTACCTTAATGGCATGGACTCAAATGCTTCAGGGGTTAACCTATGCAATTGTGGTGTTGGTAGGATGTTTTGCGGTGATGGAAGGTGAAATGACTACAGGTGCGTTAGTAGCTTGTTCAATTCTATCTTCACGTATGTTGGCACCGATTGCACAAATTACAGGTGTGTTAGGTCGTTTACAGCAAGCAAAAGTTGCCAAACAAAGCCTTGATGAGCTTATGCAACGTCCGATCGATCAGGCAGACCGTTCGCATCTGGTACACAAAGCAGTTTTAAATGGCGATTACGAATTAAAAAATGTCTTATTCCAATATGGCGAAGAAGACCCGAAACCAAGTTTGGCAATCCGTCATTTAAAAATTCGTGCTGGTGAAAAAATTGCCATATTGGGACGTAATGGTGCAGGTAAATCGACACTGCTCCAGCTTCTATCTGGTATGCAAGTTCCAACTCAAGGCGCGGTACATTTAGATGGTCTCGATCTTTCATTAATTGATCCGTCTGATGTACGTCGTGATATGGGCTTACTTAACCAGAATGCGCATCTTTTCTACGGTACGATTCGTGAAAACCTCACTTTAGGTGCGCCGCTTGCAACGGATGAAGAGATTCTTCGTGCGCTAGTAGTGACTGGTGCATTACCTTTTGTTCAAGAGAAAAAAGAAGGGCTAGATCACCTGATTTTAGAAGGTGGTGTTGGTTTCTCTGGTGGTCAGAAACAAGCATTGTTACTGGCTCGTCTATTGATTCGTCAACCTAACATTTTATTGTTAGACGAACCGACAGCAGCCATTGATGACGTGGCAGAGAAACAACTGATTGATCATTTAAAAGGTTGGCTGGCACATCGTACTTTGGTCGTTGCGACCCACCGCCGCGCTGTATTAGAACTGGTGGACCGTATTATTGTCGTGAATGAAGGCAAAATCGTGATGGACGGTCCAAGAGATCAGGTACTCAATCAATCAACAGCCCAACAAAAACAAGTGAGCCAAGGGGGTAATTCATGAGCGAACCACAACAAGAACAACAACTCACCCGTTCAATGAATGTCTCTTATAGTGAGCCACCCTTACCACGTGCCAGTCTAGTGATCTGGATTGTGGGCATTGGCTTGGTTATTTTCTTTATCTGGGCGTGGGTATTTAAACTTGAAGAAGTTTCTACTGGTACAGGTAAAGTCATTCCATCATCTAAAGAGCAGGTCATCCAGTCTTTAGAAGGCGGTATCTTAACCAAGCTGAATGTACAAGAAGGTGACATCGTTCAAAAAGGCGAAATTCTTGCGCAGCTTGATCCAACCCGTTTTGCATCAAATGTTGGTGAATCAAGATCTTTACTGATCTCTGCTCAAGCGACAGCAGCGCGTTTGCGTGCAGAAGTAAACGGTACACCTTTGGTTTTTCCGGAAATTGTGATGAAAGAACCAAAGTTAGTACAAGAAGAAACTGCATTATATCGCTCGCGTCGTGCTGATCTTGAACAAACCCTTGCAGGTTTAAGACAGGCGTTACAACTTGTGCAACAAGAACTGGCGATGACAGAGCCTTTGGTTGCTAAAGGTGCAGCAAGTGAGGTCGAGGTTTTACGTTTACGTCGTGAAGCAAATGATTTGCAAAATAAAATGAATGATGCGCAGAACCAGTACTATGTGAAAGCGCGTGAAGAGTTATCTAAAGCGAATACGGATAGCGAAACGCAACAACAAATTGTACTGGGTCGTAGTGACAGTTTAGACCGTGCAGTGTTCAGAGCACCGGTGCGTGGTGTGGTCAAAGAAATTGCAGTCACTACTCGTGGTGGTGTTGTTCCACAAAACGGTAAACTGATGACGATTGTACCGATTGATGAGCAATTGCTTATTGAAGCGCGTATTTTGCCGCGCGACATTGCCTTTATTCGTCCGGGACAAGAAGCACTGGTTAAGATCACGGCCTATGACTATTCAATTTATGGTGGTTTAAAAGGGAAGGTTACGGTTATTTCACCAGACACCATTCGTGATGAAGTGAAACAGGACCAATTCTATTATCGTGTTTATATCCGCACTGATTCTGACAAGCTTTACAATAAAGAAGGTAAAGCGTTTGGTATTACACCGGGTATGGTGGCAACAGTAGATATTCGTACTGGTCAAAAAACAGTACTTGATTACTTACTTAAACCATTTAATAAAGCCAAAGAAGCATTACGAGAAAGATAATAAAAAAGCCCCGAGATTCGGGGCTTTTTTTATAGGTTTGATTCTATTAAATTCACGTTATAATTTGATTTTTATTATGCTTTATCTTATTTATGGCTTTTACGATTGCATCACAGATTACATTTGAAGAAGAAATTAAAAAAAGTAGATTTCAGGCGATCGCTGCGCCAGTAGAAAATGAACAGCAGGTTAAAGAATTTTTAGAATACAACAAGGATATCTCGACCACTCACCAATGTTGGGCTTGGAAAATTGGGCATAACGTACGCTTTAACGATGATGGTGAACCGTCAGGAACAGCAGGCCGTCCAATCTTGGCGACTATTGAAGGGAATGACCTGACGAATATTATTGTGATGGTTAACCGCTGGTATGGCGGTATAAAACTGGGAACGGGTGGCCTTGTTAGAGCATACGGTGGCTGTGCTGGACAATGTTTATTATTGGCTGAACGTATTGAACTCATTGCAAAGAAGACGATTCACTTTTCTTGTCATTTTAATGAGTGGGCGATATTTCAATATGAACTGAATCAACAACAGATTGAATATCAGGAAACCTACACGGCAACAGGGGTAGATATCGAAGCGAGACTACAGATACATCAAATTGAACCGCTCGCCTTAAAACTCAGAGACGTAACACGTGGTCGTGAAGAATTAAAAATTGAAGAGGAATTAACTGATGACTGATTCCTTACTGAAATATCGTGAGCAACATAAGCACCGCTTAAACTATATGCCATGGTTATATTGGACTTTAAAACCTAAAAACCGTGCTTGGGCTGAAGAGTGGCAAAAGGAATATCAAGCTTATTTAATGGATATGGAAACAGTTGAGATTGGTGAAAATTGTTTTATTTCACCGTTAGCACATATTTTTGCTGAACCAGGCCGCAAAATTATTATTGGGGATAATAGTTTTATTGCAGCTGATTGCACATTGCATGGACCACTCGAAATCGGCAATGAAGTCGCGATTAACCATCATTGTATTTTGGATGGTGGGCGAACGGGTATAAAGTTGCATGACCAAGTCCGTATTGCCGCGTATTGCTATTTATATGCATTTGACCATGGGATGCAACTCGACCGTCCACTTTACCAGCAGCCAGTTACGTCCAAAGGAATTGAAATTGAGCAAGACGTTTGGTTGGGTGCGCATGTGGGGATTAAAGACGGTATAAAAATCGGTAAACATGCTGTGGTCGGGATGAATAGTATGGTGACTAAAGATGTTGAGCCGTACCATATTGTCGGTGGGAACCCCGCAAAATTTATTCGTTTAAGAGAATAATGCAGTCTCAAGAATGTAATAAAATGTTTGATCTTTAAACAAAAAAGTTGATTTTTATACATAAACCTTAACATACCAATTTTTATCTATGTTAAGTTAAAGCTAAGTTTTAATAATAATCTCCAAGGCAATAGACCTGAAGAAGAGAGGCTAACATGAACCGTGTTATTGCGTGTATTGACTCATCACCGTGTATTAATGCTATTGCTGATGCAGCAGCATGGGTTGCTAAAGCGACTGGACGGGAACTTGTATTATTACAAATTCTGGACTATTACCCAGCCAGTTACCATCTTGGTGAAATTAGTGGGGTAATCGGCTTTGAAAGCAATGCAATGCTGCTAAAAGAGTTAGCTGAGCTAGAGCAAAAACAAAGTGAACTCGCGTTAGATTATAGTAATAATTTACTCCGCCATATTTCTGATCTTATTCAAGAAAAACACGGAATTACCAGCTCAAAAATTCAAGAAAAAGGTGATTTTTTAGAACAAAGTTTTAATCTCTTACATGAAAATGACATCGTTATTTTAGGTCGAGTCGGGGAAAGAGCAGCCGAGAAACACAAACCAATCGGTAGCAATGTTGAAAACTTCATCCGCGGTGCGAACTGTACTGTTTTGACCATTGGTGAAAACTTTAAAGTGCCAACACGATTTATCTTTGCTTATGAATATTCGCCAACTTGTCAAAAAATGATGCGCCGTATTGCCCAAAGTGACTTATTGCGAACACTGCAATGTCATTTGGTGTATGTAGGTGATCATCCAGAAATATTAAATGAACCAGAACATTATCTTAAACAAGCGGGTCTAGATGTAGTCACCGTTTACCGTTATGGTGATGTTGCACAAAATATTTTAGAGTACCAACAAGAACACGGCATTCAAATCATTGTGTTAGGGGCATTTAGTCATAGCAAAATTCATCAATTCTTCTTGGGAAGTATTGCGACAACCATATTCCGAAACGCGACTGTTCCATTACTTGTGGCTAAATGATGAGATTTGCATATAGTTATCCGCAAATCTTGTGGATAACTATATGGAAAAGCAACAGTAATAAAAGTAATTAATTGATTATAAATAATAAAATAAAAAAGATGATTTTTTAACCATTATTTCACAATTGCAATTGCGAAGCCATCATGACCTTTTGAGCCAACTGTTTGCAGAGCTGTACAAGACAAGATTTGCGGATGATTTTCTAAAGCTTTAAACATTTCACGGATGCCTTCAATACTCGGTTTTTTATTGTCAGGATTTAAAATATCACCTGCGCGAATTACATTGTCGAGTACGATAATCGTACCTGATCTTGAGAATTTCAGACTCAATTCTAAATATTCAGGATAACCCTGTTTATCTGCATCAATGAAAATAAAATCAAAAGGCGCCATAGATTGAGGATCAATCGCAGCAAGGATATCTGCAGCACGGCCAGCTCGAAGATCAACTTTTACAGGAAGATTGGCATGATCGATATTTTTCTGCGCCATTTCGGCATGAGTAGCACGGCCTTCTATGGTGAGTAAGTAACCGTCTTCAGGTAAGGCACGGCCTAACCAGATAGTACTATATGCAGCAAAGGTTCCGATTTCTAAAACTCGTTTGCATTTATTCATTTGAATAAGCATCTGCAAGAACATACCTTGGTTAGGTGCTACTGCAAGATGATTTGAAAAGCCGTGTTCATCGGTATTCTTTAATGCATATTCGAGTCGCGGATCTTCGGGAATTAAATGTGAATCGATATATTGGTCAATGTCTGTCCACATCTGCTGCATAATCAAATTTACCTATATGTTGATCGGGCTATTTTAAACGTTTATGCCTAGAGTGCAAAAATCTTCGTTTCAAGAAATTTTGGTTGATTGGGAAATGAACAATAAAAAACTCCTTTCAGTTGAAAGGAGTTTTTTATTAGAAATTACACATTGAACTATTTCGGGTGAGGTCAGGTCCCCAAGTACGATAGCCTTGAGTGTCGATATGAATTTGACCTGAACTATATAGACCAATACCCATATTTAAGCTTTGACCATGCTGAGCCCAGAACTGACAAAGTTTAAACTTGGTGTTTTCGATAAATGCATAATCTTGAGCTTGTGGGAACTCAGGACCAATACGGAAATCGATTGCCGAGTTAAATAAATGTTTAGATGAGCTTGCGCCGCCTGCACATTCATTTAAAGGTAAGTCTCGGTAAACCGAGGTCACTTCAAAGTCGGTAAGAACTTTTGCTGCAACTAAATATTTAAATACGCGTAGGGTAGATAAAGAATTTCCCCATAGCTCGCGATTAGGTACAGCATATTCTGAGCGGCCACATTTTTGCCAATCACGTGCTGAACGTAATAACTCAAAGCTTGGCACAATGCCTGCAACGTTATTTCGGGTTAAGAATTTTTCGTATTCACGAACACGTTGGTAATTTTCACCAGAACTTAACCAACTTCGATAAGATGCAGGCTCAACTTTAGGGGGAATTGGGCGCTCGATAATAACGCGCTCTTGTGGAATAAAGATTCGTTTACCACTTGGAGAGGTTTTGCCTGTTGTTGTGTGTTGGGGAGAGCTGACACAACCTACCATAACCGCTGGGATTATGCATAAGGGTACCAGACTCTGCAAAAACTTCCGCATAAGAAAAATTAAGCACTTATAAATATTGCGGGTATTTTAATGCAAAACAGTGCACAAATTACGAGGAATTTGCAATGAAATGTTTGAATAGGGTATAAAAAAAGATCAGCGGTTGCTGATCTTTTTTGAAATTACTTTTCAAGATATTGTAATTTATCAGGTTTGCCGTTCCATTCTTCACGGTCAGCTGGTTGATCGCCAATTTGAGTAATATTAGGCCATTTTTGAGAAAGTTCAGCATTTAATTCAATAAATACTTCTTGGCCTTCAGGTAACTCATCTTCAGAGAAAATTGCATTTGCCGGGCACTCTGGTTCACATAATGCACAGTCAATACATTCATCCGGATTAATCACTAGGAAATTCGGACCTTCGTAAAAACAGTCTACAGGACAAACTTCTACGCAATCTTGGTATTTACATTTAATACAATTTTCAGTGACAACAAAGGTCATGGCGACAGCTACCTAAAAAATATGGTTTCATTTCGAATAGCTTATTTTAGGCAAAAAAGGGGTAAACAAACAATTGCTTTTATTGATATTCTTTATTCATGCATATGAAGATAAGTTAATACGTTGATAATCAAACAGATCTTTCAACCTTATGAACTGCGTGTCTATAAAATTAAAATAATAATATATTTTATAAAACAATAACTTAAAAAATATTTTATTTAATTATTTAGATGTCATTTAAGTCAAGGCATCTATTTTAATAAATACCTTAACTTTTCATTTTTTTGTTTTACAAATTTTGATTTTCAGCTTTTGGGGTTGAAAATCCTTAAATCTTTAGAGCTAAACGTTACATAGTAAATGAATATCTTCAGGTTCGAGCTGCCAAAGTTGTTGATCTGGCGCACTTAACGGTTGCGCGCCATGCTTCATATAGAAGTCTACAGTGCGTCGACTTGGGGTTGCTGAAATATACAGTTGGTCTGCACCGAGTTGCTTGGCGGACTCTTTTGCGGCTTGCATAAGCTTAGCACCAATGCCTTGACCTTGCTGGTCTGCATCGACATAGAAATAGTGGAGTAATTTAGCGTGAGGATAGTCTGTTATGACTTGATTTGAGACTACGCTCACGCCAACGAGCTTTTCAGAAGCATCAAATGCACCTACAAATATTGAACCTTGTGCAAAGAGCTGTTTTAGTTTGGGTGGGTCATTTTCTAGATGGTATGAGTCCCAATTTTGTACATCAAAAAAACAATCAACCAATTCTAGCTGTAGCTGTTTTTGTATGTAGTTTTGAGTGATTAATTCACGGCGGCTAATCTGCTGCCAAATAAGATCAATTTCTGAACTTTGCAAAGATCTTAAGATCATATAAATATTATTCTCCGATATGAATAAGCAGACCTAAGCCTGCTTATTCGAACGTGCTTTATTAAGATTTGAGTGCAGCTTTTAACTCGTAGAGTTGTTCAAGCGCCTGACGAGGCGATAAATTATCGACTTCAATTTGCTTAAGCAAATCTAGAGCAGGGGATGAAACTTCGATCTCGACAACTTTCTCTATGATTTGTGAACCAGAGTTTGCATCTGGTGGAGCAAACAAATCATTTTGAAAACTGGTTTGTAGATGTTGTTGCTGCTGTTTTTCTAAAATGCGCAAACGTTTCTGCGCTTCTTTAATAACATTGGCAGGAATACCCGCTAATTTTGCGACCTGTAAACCATGACTTTGGCTTGCAGGGCCTTGCTGAACTTTATGTAATAAAATCAGATTGCCGTTCAGCTCTTGCGCCGTGACATGATAGTTATCAATTCCTGCTTCACTACCAAGTTCGGTCAATTCAAAATAATGAGTCGCGAATAAACATAAACATTTTACGCGCTTTGTTAAGTCGACCACACATGCCCATGCTAAAGATAAACCGTCATAAGTACTGGTTCCGCGGCCAACCTCATCCATTAACACCAACGACTGGTTGGTGGCATGATGCAAAATTTGCGAAGTTTCAGTCATCTCAACCATAAAGGTAGATTTACCTGTAGATAAATCATCGGCTGAACCAATACGGGTAAAAATGCGGTCAATTGGACCAAGTTTGACGGCTTTAGCCGGAACATAGCTACCGCAATAAGCAAGTAAACTGATTAATGCCGTTTGGCGCATGAAGGTTGATTTACCGCCCATATTTGGACCGGTAATAATTGCCATGCGGTGCTGAGCATCAAGGAAAGTATCATTTGGGGTAAATGGTGCTTTATTTAATGCTTCAACGACAGGATGACGACCAGCCTGAATTTTAATGCCCGTTTCCGGAGTAAATTCAGGGCGCGCCCAATTGTTTAAACGTGCTTGATGAGCAAAGTTTGCAATGACATCAATTTGAGCAATTGCTGAACTCATCATTTGTAGATGAGCGATATTTTCGCGAAGGTTTTCAAGCAAAGCTTCGAATAATGCTTTTTCACGTGACAGCGCACGTGACTCACTCGACAGGACCTTATCTTCAAAACTCTTAAGCTCAGGGGTAATGTAGCGTTCAGCATTCTTTAAAGTTTGACGACGTATATAGTCGGCTGGTGCTTGTTCTGCTTGAGCACGAGTGAGTTCGATGTAGTAACCACTTACACGGTTATAGCCGATTTTAAGGGTATTAATACCTGTACGTTCACGCTCTTTAATTTCTAGATCAATTAAGAATTGACCTGCATGATCACGAATTTGGCGTAATTCATCAAGCTCAGCATCATATCCTTCTGCAATTACATTGCCATCACGAAGTAATACAGGTGGGTTTTCAACGATCGCTGCCATTAAATGTTGATGAAGTGCTTTGAAATCTCCAAGTTCTTCATCTAGTTGAACTAATAATTTAGATTTCTTCGCTTGAATGACTGGAGTTAACGCCGTTCTTAAAGCTGGAATTTGTGCGCATGCATGACGAAGTTGCACCAAATCACGTGGTCGTGCACTGCCTAGCGCAACGCGGCTAAGCACACGTTCAATATCACCAATTTCTTTAAGCACTAACCGAACTGGGTTTTCGTGATATCCCTGAATGAGTTGCTCAATCGCATCTAAACGAGCATCAAGCAATGCAGTATCACGCACAGGTTGCATGAGTGTGCGGCTTAATAGACGGCCACCCATTGCAGTTTGGCAGTCATTTACTAGTTGAAATAATGATGTTCCGTGTTCAAATAATGGCTCGATAATTTCTAAGTTGCGACGTGTAATTGGGTCGAGCGCAATAAAGTCTGTACTTTGTTCAAGTTGGATTGAACGAATATGCGGTAATGCAGTTTTTTGGGTTTCTTTTGCATAGTGAATAAGCGCAGCGGCAGCAGCCTTGGCTAAAGGTAATGGGTCTAAACCAAAACCTGAAAGTGTTGATACTGTAAACTGGTCACATAAGGTTTTTTGTGCATTATTTAGGTTGAAGTCTACATTTGGACGTTTAGTAACAGGGCAATCTAAATGCTTTTTAATTTGTTCAATAATATTGGTATCGACCAAGTCTTCATCAATCAAGATTTCACTTGGCATTAAACGCGCAAGTTCAATAGGCAATTGCTCTGGCTTGTAATCTTGTTGTTGAACTTTAAAAATGCCTGCACTCAAGTCGAGTAAAGCAAAACCAATCTGGTTTTGATGAATGCACAATGAAACGAGATTAGATGATTGATAACTGCTGAGTAATGCATCATCAGTTAATGTACCCGGGGTCAGAATACGAACAACTTTACGTTCAACAGGGCCTTTACCTGTTACTTCTCCAACTTGTTCACAAATAGCCACCGTGCGCCCAGCTTTAACAAGTCGCGCCAAATAACCTTCTGCCGAGTGATAGGGAACACCCGCCATTGGAATAGGTCGGCCACTGGCTTTACCACGATGGGTTAATGTGATGCCTAAAAGCTTGGCTGCTAAATGAGCATCTTCAAAGAAGAGTTCATAAAAGTCACCCATACGGTAGAACAGCAACGCATGTTGATAGTCCGTTTTAACTTTGAGATATTGCTGCATCATAGGTGTGTGAGAAGATAAGTCAGCCATGATTTCAGCGCTATTCATGCGTATTAAACCCTTAAAAAATCAGTAATATTTTACGTTTGGTCATCTAACCAATTTCAAGTCTTTTAAAAATGAATGTCATTCAAGAAAAGAACACAACTGGATGAACTTTGAGAATTGGCATCCATAGTATAAAGCGATTTGGAGTCACTCCAGATGTGTAATGGTAACAAATTTGAGTTATTGAAAAAAAGAGTAGTGAAACCCTGAAATATAAGACCAATAAGTTGACTTCAAATTGTGGCTTAAGTGGTCTGAGGTCAAGTTTTTTTCAAGATACTTAAGCAATATGGTTTGCGTAACTTCAATCAAATACTGAAATATGTTGAATCAGAGTATGAATTGCCTACGTCAGTCATTGTCTTGTGCAAAAGTATGCTGAATATAAATAGAGGAGTCATTCATGGGTACGCGTTCAACCATTATGGATACCAATAGCTTTCGTCCAGAACATGCTGCTGAGCTGGACCATGCTACCCGCAAACTGACCGATAAAAGAAATAAAATTTTAGGTGAATCCTATCGCTTGTTTTATCGTAATCCCGTGCATCTGGTGAAAGGACAGGGGCAATATTTATGGGATGCAGCAGGTCATCAATATCTGGATGTTTACAACAATGTTGCCAGCATTGGTCATTGTCATCCTGCGGTCATTGAAGCGGTAAATGAGCAAATGAAAATGCTCAATACTCATACCCGTTATTTACATGAAAATATTTTGGATTATACCGAAGAACTTTTACAAACCACTCCCGATGAAATTGACCGTGCAATGTATATGTGTACAGGTTCGGAAGCGAATGATTTAGCGATTCGTATTGCCCGTGAATATAGCGGTGGTACAGGAATTATTGTTTCTCAAGAAGCCTATCATGGGACCAGTAGCTTAACCTCAGGATGCTCTCCAGCACTGGGAACTGAACAACCTTTAGATGATACAACTCGCCTAGTTCCAGCACCTGATTATTATCGGATTCAAACTGATGATTTAGGTGAATGGTTCGCGCAGCAGATCCAGCAACAAATTGATGATATGAATGCAAAAGGCATCAAGTTTGCAGGTTTTTTGGCGGACTCAATATTTTCTTCTGACGGTGTCATGCCTAATCCTGTTGGGTTCTTACAAAAAGCGGTTGATGTCGTGCATGCCAATGGGGGAATCTTTATTGCTGATGAAGTACAACCGGGTTTCGCACGCACTGGCGATTCTTTCTGGGGCTTTGGTCGCCACAATGTTGTGCCTGATATCATTACCACAGGTAAACCAATGGGTAATGGTGTTCCAGTGTCAGGGCTTTTAGCCAAGAGTGAAGTCCTTGCTGCTTTTAGCGATAAAATTCCATATTTTAATACCTTTGGTGGTAATCCTGTTTCTATGGCAGCGGCACAGGCTGTACTTAAAGTCATTCAGGAAGAAGAATTGCAAACCCATAGTAAATATGTGGGAGGGCTACTTCTAAAAGAACTCACTAAACTTATGGATAAACATGAGATGGTGGGCGATGTCCGTGGTGCTGGTTTATTTATAGGATTTGAACTAGTTAAAGATAGAGCCACAAAAGAGCCGAATAAAGCATTGGCTCTGAACCTTATTGAAGAGCTCAGAAATACTCATCGAGTTTTAACCTCAGTTGCAGGTCCTTATGGCAACGTATTGAAACTGCGCCCACCTTTGGCTTTCCAAACAAAAGATATCGATTGGTTAGTTGGTGCTTTAGATCAAGCCTTAACAAAATTAAAGTAAGACCTTCTATAAAAAATACCCTTCAAGTTGGATGTTAAATCTAATTTGAAGGGTATTTTATTGTTCAATTATTTTGTGGGTGTAAAAGTTATCTCGAATTACTTAAATAATAAAAAGGCCTTTATTCAAGGCCTGTATTTGCAATGTTTTAGTGTCTTAATTGACGTGGTGTAACACCAAACCAGCGCTTAAATGCACGAGATAAAGCACTTACTTCTGAATAACCTAATAAGAATGCCATTTCTGAAATTGGAATATTTTTCTGCTTAATATAATGTTCGGCCAACTCACAACGAACCTGATCGACTAAATGGGTAAAGGTCAGTCCTTCATTTTTTAAACGGCGGGTAAGGGTGCAACTCGTTAAACCAATATCATGAGCGATTTTTTCAAGGTTTGGTTCACCTTCACTGAGTTCAAGTTGGATGTGAGAGCGGACTTGATCTGCAAGACATTGACTTGGTGAAGCGCGATTTAGTAGGTGCAACGTATCTAGAATCACTGTTAATAAAATAGAATCGCGTCCCGGCATAGTATGCTGGACGTCTTTTTTTGAAATGATGATAGAGTTATAAGGCTGATCAAAATAAACAGGTGCATTAAATAATTTGCTATGTTCTTGCCAAAATTCAGGTCGAGTATGCTCAAAGTGAATCGCGCGTGGTGAATAATGAGGGCCCATCACTTCACGGATCACATTCATAAACATGCCCATAGTCAGTTCTGCATCTTGGCGGCGAGTTAAAATCGCGCCGTGTTGAACTTGATAATCGATGCGCCAGCTATCTCCTAAATCGACCATTCGATTGAGGGTATCTTTCTGATGCAAATAAAAGTTATTGGTCATGTTCATGAGTGCAGATTCTAATGTATTGGAACAAAGACCGATGTACCCAATAAGCCCTAATGATTTGGGTTGAAACTGTTGACCATAATGCAAACCAAAATTATCACAACCTGAAACCAGTGCTGCCTGTTCTAGCACCTTGCAATAATTGGGTAGTTGTAAACTCAAAGTTGGGCTGATTAGAAGTTCAGGATTAATACCACTAATTCCTAAAACACGATCAACATCTGCACCTTTTTGATGAATAAACTCGCTTAATCCAGAGGCGGCTGCAGACAATACACCTTGATTACACATATTTGAATCGACAAGATGAGCTGGATTGAGATGTAACATGTCAAGTCTCATGATATTTATTCCTAACTATTATTATATTAAGCAAAAGCCATACCAGTTTTTGCTTACGTCCATGATTTTTTGTGGTTAAAACTATTTATAAAATAATGGTTTATGTGTTGCTGTTTTAAGTTTCAGATTTGACTCTTTAAGAAGACATCAATCATTGTATTTAAGGTTGGGTAGCGAACTAAAAGAAGGCAGAAAATGCATTAGAGATAGGCAAAAAGGGCAGAACTAAAACAAGAAATTAAGAGGCTTCTCATGCATACAACATGTATTGTAGGCATGAGAAAATAAGTGAAATATTAATTTTTTGTAGTTTTTGCCGTTTGCGCACCATAACTTAAACTGGCCATTGAAGGTCTAAATTGACCTGTATTGGCATCGCGGCCCTGTAGTAAGAACTTAGTATTGGTTTGACCGTAGCTCTGCACAGCCTGCTGAGAAAATTTTCCAATATCAGAACTCGGACTGCGCAATCGGTTGATAATCAGTACCTTCTGAGTCGCCGCAAAATTTTGCATCATATTTTGATCGCCTTCGCTGTCACCTGCGATAAAAATTGGTCCGTAACCATATTTAGAGACTAAAAAACGCTGGATGGTTGCGGTTTTGCCTTTACCTTGTGTTTGCGCATAGCCATGACGAAACTCGGGTAAAATTCGATTTTGTGCATCTCGTTCTAACTCCATGGCGTAGGCATTTTTTTCATTAATGTTATAGCCGATCTCTGGATTAGAAATAATTTCCTTAATCACATCAATAAAAGATGCCGAACAGACATAGACATCAATGCCATTGTCCTGAAAGGTCTTAAATAGATTTTGCATTTCTCGGTATGGTCTTAAACCATTTTCCCAAGTGGTTTTCACAACACCAGCTTGACCCGAAAGTGCAGCGGGAGAGGTCCATGTCACGGGTCCAATCGGTTGCTGCATTTGCCAAGCCACCGTTGCTTTCACCAAATTACGGACTTGTTGTTCGGTAAACCCAGTAAATAAATAAGTGACCCATGGATATGCAACTTCATGATCAAACGTATCTCCAATCGCCGCATATAGATATCTCATTTTAGTAATGAAATCGAGATAATGCGGATCTTGTTTAATTTGATCGAGAGTTTGTTTACCTTTTAGACCGCTATAGTGGTGATAAAGCCATGTGTAGCTGGCAATAATATCTGGGGCAATTTTATCAATATTGACGGCTTGGCCTTTCTGGTTATTGTAGGCCGCTTCAAAGTTTTGCGAGCTAATTCCTTTGCGAATAATCTGATTAAGCTGCTCTGGCGTGACATTAAACGCTAAGTGTTCAAGCTGATAAATTAACGTTGCTTCTTCGATGTCTAAAAATACCGAAGTATTGTCAAAGTCAGTGACAATATATGGGCGTTTTTCAGGATTATAGTTTGGGCTATCTTTTCCATAAGTAGCAATTAATTGATTAAGTTGGTTAAAGTTAAAAGTGTCCCATTGACCTTTTTGGATATATTCCTTTTGGGGAATAGCGACTGCGGAAGATGTACTTTGTATAGGGTTGTAATTACATGCGCTTAGAGCAATCATACTTGCCAGACTACTGGTGAGTAATAGTGCTTTGGCAACTTTGCTCAGTTGATGGGTAGCTTGCATAAACCCTTCCTTTAAATTCTATAAAATTTAAAAACTAAAAATTGAAAATGAAGAAAAGCGATCTAAATCACTTTTCAAATTCCTACAGGCATTTGCCCGTTTAGATATTTTTTACACAGACGCACAGTTTCATTGGACCATTGATCACCAAGACTTTGAGCCATTTCTGTTTGTGCGTGAGAACCATTCCAAGCCATCATTTGAATGCGGCGTTGCATGATAAAAGTCGGGATCATTTCATATTCTTCAGACTGAATATGACCTACGCGCTCGTAGCCCTTTAACCAGTAATCAACCCAATGAGGTGCATTTGCATAATGTTCATTAAAGCTAATCGCGGCGGCGAGATCATGCATAAACCAGCTCATTCCGCAGTCATCAAAATCGATCACACCAATACGTTCTTGTTGTAGTAATAGATTGGTTAAACGCAAATCGGCATGAATTAGGCCATAGCGTTCTTGGGTTTTACCAAAAAAGTTTAAATCTTTCGAAATTTGTGCAATGGCTTCTTCAATCACGCCGTGATCTTGAGGTCTTAAATGAGGTGCATTTTTCCAGTTTCCCCAGTGTCCATCCGCACCTATCATGGTTTCATGATTCCACACAATACGTTGAAAGTTTTCAGGCGCTTGCCATGTCTTACTATGTACATGTAGCTTTGCGGTAATTTGTCCTAGTTGCTCAAATGCAGTGGGGTCAACTTCAACAGTTGGCATATCGCCCTCAACCCAGTTGAAAAGGACTGCATAACGATAAATATCATTCGATAGTTTTAAAGTAATGACACGCTCACCGGATTGATCTGCAATCGCAACAGGAACTTGAATACCACTCGCATTTAAAGCATCTAACCATTCAAGCTCACTTTGTATATCGAGTTTGCTGTGGTAGTTGGGACGGTGAATTCGAAGTGCATATCGGGCAGATCCAGTCGAAATCTGAAAGGTTGCATTTTCAGACTGGCATAGCAGTTTGACCTGTCCTTGATATTCCGAGGGATATTGCTTAATTGCTTGTTCTGCCAGTATTTGTAATTGAACTTGGCTTAAAAATTCATTTTGTTCTACAGACATAACCCATCTCCTCAATTTAATTTTTAAACACGTTCTGTGTTGAGATGCCGTCGATCTTATAAAAGAAAAAATGAATCAACTTGACTTCAAGTGGTCGGGGAGATGTTTTGCTGTCAAGTTTTATGAATATCTTTTGCGCAACTATTGGTGGTGTAAATTTAGTCGATAAGGCATACGACAATGAAAGAATCTGAATTAAGCGTAGATGTTGGTGCTTTACAACAGGACGCAGAGTATTTTGCAAAACGTCAGTTAAAAAAGGGGGCAGTAGGTTGGTTACTTTTAGTGGGGCTAGGTGTCTCTTACGTCATTTCGGGTGACTTTGCGGGTTGGAATTTTGGGCTGGCACAAGGCGGCTGGGGTGGGCTCTTTATTGCAACAGTCATCGTTGCGTTTATGTATCTCTGCATGAGCTTTGTGATGTCTGAGATGTCAACGATGTTGCCCACCGCTGGTGGTGGCTATAGTTTTGCCCGCGTTGCATTTGGTCCTTTTGGAGGCTACCTCACAGGGACTGCGATTTTAATTGAATATGCAATTGCACCTGCTGCCATTGCCGTATTTATCGGTTCATATTGCCAATCACTCTTTGGAGTTGGCGGCTGGGCTGTTTATTTAATTTGCTATTTAGTTTTTATGGGCATTCATCTGAAAGGTGCAGGTGAAGCACTTAAAATCATGTTTGGAATTACCGCCGTTGCTTGTATTGCACTGGTCGTATTTATCGTTGCGATGCTTCCACATTTTGACAGTGCACGTTTATTTGATATTCCAGTCAGCACTCATGCAGGTGCAAGTCAATTTTTACCGTTTGGCTATATGGGAATATGGGCCGCAGTACCTTATGCCATCTGGTTTTTTCTTGCAGTTGAAGGGGTACCACTAGCAGCCGAAGAAGCAAAAGATCCAGTACGTTCATTGCCACGAGGCCTGATTGGGTCAATGTTGATATTGGCATCGTTTGCACTTTTAATTTTATTTTTGGGTGCAGGCGCAGCGGGTTCAAATGCTTTAAAAAATTCAGGGGCACCTTTAGTTGATGCACTCATTGCGGTGTATGGTCAGCACACATGGTTAGCGAGCTTTGTTAACTTTGTAGGTCTTGCGGGTCTTGTCGCAAGTTTCTTCTCAATTATTTATGCCTATTCGCGTCAGATTTTTGCATTGTCACGTGCGGGTTATTTGCCAAAAAACTTATCGCTTACCAATGAAAATAAAGCGCCATATTGGGCCATTATCATTCCGGGCATTATTGGCTTCTTACTTTCTTTAACAGGTGAGGGCGACTTACTCATTTTAATGGCAGTATTCGGCGCAACCATTTCTTATGTGTTGATGATGCTTTCACATATCAAGTTGCGTTTATCTCGTCCTGAATTACCACGCCCTTATAAAACGCCTGGTGGAATGTGGACGTCTTGTATTGCCTTGGTTCTCGCTGCTGTTGCTGTAGTTGCAGGGTTAATGGTAAATCCAAAAGTTTGGTTATTGGCCGCACTGATTTATGTTGGATTTATACTCTATTACTTATTATATAGCCGTCACCATTTGGTGAAAGGTACGCCTGAACAAGAGTTCGCGATGATTGATGACTGAGTTTGATTACGATAAAAATAAAGAGGCTTCGGCCTCTTTTTTAAGCTTTATAAGACTATTAAAACGTTTAAAGACAAAATTGAGAAGTTTAAATATTTAACTCAAAGTTTACTTTTACGCGGTCTAAAACAATTAAAGTTCGATATGTTTTTACATCTTCATTATCAGCAAAATGTTTTCTAACCAAACTCTCAAAATGAGATAAGTTATTGCTCAGCATGATAATGATAAAAGAGACACCTCCATTCACAAAATAGCACTGTTGAATTTCTTCAACAGAAGCAAAGTATTGCTTCGCTCTGTCCATAACTACAGAGCGATCTTCGCTAAGTCGGACTTCAATAATAGAAGTAATTTTTTCTCCAAATTTAAGCGGATTTAAGATAGCGCAATTTTTTAAAATAATTTCCTTTTCTTCCATACGCGATATACGTCTTTGAACGGAAGCAGCAGATAGACCAATTTTTTCAGAAATTTCTCGATGAGACGTCTTATTGTCTTTTTGCAGTATTCTTAAGATTGCGTAGTCAAAATTATCTAAAGAAATATCTGACATGAGTAAATCTCTCATTAAACTTTAAATATAGAGTTATTTAATCGTTTTATTGAGGGAAATAGAAGAAATATATTGATTATATAGAATTAAAATTTCAATCATTCCCAGAGCGGTAAATATGATGATTGAGACAAACTCCAAGCAAGGCATGGCATTTGCAGCCGCATTTCTATCTTTAGTTTCTGTGCAAATAGGAGCATCAATAGGAAAAGCGCTTTTTCCAATTCTTAGTGCTGAAGGAGTGACCTTAACTCGACTTGCTTTAGCAGCATGTTTCTTGTGGATTGTTTATAAACCTTGGAGAGACTGGAACAGGCGGACCAATTGGAAAAATCTCATTATTTATGGGGCCATCCTCACTTTAATGAATACTTTAATTTATAAAGCATTTTCTTATATGTCTGTTGGCATTGCGATTTCCATTGAAGTGTTGGGACCGCTTACGGTTGCTATTTTAATGTCTAAAAATAAATTAGATTATTTTTGGGGAGCATTATCTCTTATTGGTTTGCTTCTTTTACCTATGGGTAATTCAAACAATAATTTTAGCTTTATTGGTATGACGTATGCTTTAGTAGCGGCAGTAGGTTGGGGACTATATATTATTTACGGCTCTAAAGTTGCAAAAGGTGGTGGAAGTTCTGTTGCGACTGGAATGTTCTTGGCAGCTTTGTTTGCAACGCCTTTAGGGGCATCTCACATCGTCCATATTTTTGATAGTTATACGATTCTTTTGACATGTTTACTCATGGCGATGCTAGCAAGTGCGATTCCTTTCATATTAGATATGATTGCGATGAAAAAACTGCATCCACGCGTTTTTGGAATTTTATTGAGTGCATCACCAGCGGTGAGTGCTTTGGCTGGATGGCTGATTTTAGATGAACGATTAAACCATTTTCAGATCTTTGGAATAATAATTATTATGGCGTCGTGTGCGGGATGTTCTTATTTTTCTTATAAACGTAATACTGCAAAGCCTGTTCATCTATGATGGCTTATTTCTAAAGTTGGATGAGTCATTTGAGGGGGAGAGAAATAATAAATAGAGCCCCCCCTTAAAAAGGCTGCCTCTGTACAAAAAGAATATAAAAACAGTAAGTAACACTTACTCAAGTATCATTTTAATCTGTTTGATATTTATACAATATAATTACCAGATCACAAGGATATGAACTCATGAAATTTCTAAAGTTTTTAACTTTTAGCACCATTCTTACTTTATCCGCACATAGTTATGCGACAGTGGGCGGTGGACAAAAAATTGAAGTATTGGGCTATCAGCAAAAAGAGAAGAAACTTTATGTATTAAGACACTATGAAGATGGTCGAGGACGTCTACCACAACTCTATTATTATCTATTAAATAGTAAATCGCCTGATAAACTGATTGAAGTCAAATCTCTCTATATCAATCCAAAAACACATAAGATTGATTATGATCAAGATAGTAGAGCGTTTGATAAAGCTCTAAATAAAATTAAAAAGAATTTAACTCCTTTGATCGTAAGTAATAGTAAGGCCGTAAAAATTCAAACATTAAAAACTCATCAGAATCAGGTATCGGCTTGGTTTGATCCTTCAGGAAAGATCACGCAATATAAAACAGAATATGTTGTAAAATCGCCATCTTTACAAAGTAAGCCCCATGTTGCGGTTCATTACACCAAAGCAATAAAAATTTCCCAAAATTATAAGGTGCCTACACACAATAAGAGGTTGGTTGTCGTTAAATATCTGGGGGTTCCAGAAGAAACTGGTTACGATATTGAAGACCCTGTTTTACTACTACCTATGAAAAAATAAGTTTAAGCGCAAATATTTTTTTGGTTCAAAGCGGCAATATACACAACATCTGTGTATATTCAGCTCAAAACTTATCACCACTCGACTGCTTTTATCTGGGTTATCTGTCTATGTCTAATGCTTTGCCTCGACAGCTTAAAAATAACTGATTTTGATGCCAAGCCAATTGCCCTGACACAATAGTTGTATCGACGTCATAGCGGAAGGTTTTATTTTGAAATGGCGTCCAGTTACATCGCATATAGTTTTTTTGATCTTTGACAGCCATAGCCTGTTTATTTTCTTTAAGTAATACCAAGTCTGCCCAATAACCTTCGCGGATATATCCACGATTTTTGAGTTTAAATAAATCAGCGACTTGGTGTGATGTTTTCTTAACCATTGTTTCTATCGTTATTTTTTTATCTGCCACAAGTTCCATGAGTGCAGGAACAGCATGTTGAACCAAAGGCAGGCCAGCGGGTGCTTTTAAATAGGACTGCTGTTTTTCATCCCATGTATGCGGTGCATGGTCTGTACCAATAATATCTAAGCGATTGCTTTGAGCGATGGCAGTGATGAGTGCATCTTTGTCTTGTTGAGTTTTAATCGCTGGATTGCATTTTATTAAATGGCCAAGCGCAGTATAGTCTGATTCATCAAAACTAAGATGGTGAATACATACTTCCGCAGAAATATGCTTTAGATTTAAAGGTAAATCTTTAAACAAACACAATTCTTTGGCTGTACTAATATGTAAAACATGCAGTTGGGTTCCATATTTTTCCGCTAAAGACACCGCTAAACGTGAACTCTCAAAGCATGCTTGTTTATCCCGAATTTTAGGGTGAATATGTGTTGGAATATATTCACCATATTTCCCGAAATATAAATTTTCTCTTTCTTTAATTCGAGGGGTATATTCGCAATGCGTTAAAAGAATAGTCGGGACATTAGCAAATAAACGCTCAAGCACTTGTGGTTCATCAACTAACATATTCCCCGTAGATGCCCCCATAAAAACTTTTACACCACTAATCAGCTTGGGATTAAGCTGTTCAATAATCTCTAAATTTTGGGAACTTACGCCAAAATGAAAAGCATAATTTGCCATGCTATATTGGGCGGCAATTTGCTTTTTTTGCATTAAGGCATCTAAAGATAGGGTTGGGGGATTGGTGTTCGGCATATCCATATAACTTGTAATACCCCCAATGACCGCTGCCATAGATTCTGATGCAATACTGCCTTTATGTGGCGAACCCGGATCTCTAAAATGAACTTGATCATCGATCATTCCGGGAATTAACCAATTCCCGTTTGCATGAATGGTTTTAGCATTAACAACATGAGAAATTGATGGAGCAATTTTTTCGATTCGACCATCTTGAATGAGCACATCTACAAATTGCTGTTTTCCCTCATTCACTAAATTGGCATCACGGATAATAATTTTAGAATAGGGTTTAAAACTCATTGTGTAATGCCTTATAGCCTTTGACTAATTCAATATTTGTTGAGACGACACTCTCTGAAAATTCACTGATAGAAATATCAACCGGAGGATATTGGTTTAAGTCAGTTTTAGAGTTGATGTAGCTCATTGCAGGGACATAAAAGTGGTTCGGTAAATCACGCCCGTCGACCACTGCGTTGTGACGGATAGCGCTGTGATTGCCGACCTTACAGTTAAATATGACACTGTTAAAACCCACAAAAACATGGTCACCAATTTCACAAGGCCCATGAATAATGGAGCGATGGGCAATTGATGTATTTTCACCAATTACAACTGATGCACCAGCTTTGGAATGAATCACAACACCATCTTGTATGTTGGAATTTGCTCCAATAATAATAGGTTCCATCTCTCCATTTTCGTCGGTTTCATCGGCTCGAATTACCGCATAAGGACCAATAAACACATTTTCATGAACAATGACTTTGCCGCAAATAATAGCGGTCTGATCGACATAAGCTGATTGATCAATCACAGGGAGATGACCAGATGGATTTTTACGTAGCATTGGATAACCGTTTAAATATATTTACTTAAATTGAATTAAATGAGTGACCTAGAGTTACCACTGCCATGTCCCTTGGGCCACAGCATCATGTGCATGTAAACTTTCTGCATGAGTCACTTTAAATTTGAAACCATGAATATTTTTGTGATGTATAAACGAGCCATAAAGACGTCTTAAAGCATCTTCGCAGAACATTAGATTTTGACCGTTGGCAACGGCAAAAGCCTGTTCATCAATACGCTTCACCGCCGTTTGTACAGGAGTCATTAAGGCCAGTTCAGCTCGGTTTATAAACTCGATGAGTGGAATATCTTGAAATTGTTGATCTAATTTAAATTGCAGGTGGGCAAAACTTCTTTGGCTATGTGGCGTTGCTGCTATTGCATCTGTGGTATTTAACCAGTTCATAATGTCTTGTTGGTCAAGTCGAATTTCTTGATTTTGTAAGGCCGACTCAAACCGTTGTTGAATAATATTTCTTGAAAGTGCCGCAGAGCATGGGCAGGTTGAAGAATAGGGGATCTCGACTTTTAATTCTGCCTCAAAATGATCATTAGAAAGTTGGCATGACAAAACAAAAGGATAGCTTTTCCACCCTGAAAGCTTGCTGACTAAGGCTGGTCGCTCGATATAAAGTTTACTGTGAATTTCAATTTTGGCATGCTGCGATAAATCTTGATGGCTGTCTAAGAAGTCCTCTAAAACTAATTTTAAATCAGGCATATTTATATTTTCGAGTGATGTTAACTCTAAAAGTCGTGTGTATAGACGCGACATATGAATGCCTTTTGCTAAAGGGTCATCCAGACTGACATAAGCATTTATGTGGCTTGGGCATAAGGTATTTTCAATTCGAACTGGTAATGCAATGTTTTCCATGCCGACCCAATCAAGGCGGTGGCTATAAGCATTTGGTAAAGTTGGCTCGGCAGATATATCTGGGAGAACAAGGTTCATTTATTAGCGGCTTATATTGTGATATTAATGTTATGTTATAACATAACGTTAATAAGTGGCAAGTTTGCTATAGACCTTAATGGAGTTAAATAACATTGAATAAGTAAACATAGATATATAAGCTCCTTGTCTCTTTCCGTAATGGTAGGACGGGAGAGGGACACCTTCGGGTGTGCTGGTTATATCTTTCACCAGTCTGTCAACCCTCTTTCGTTCTGCCACCATAACTTTGATGTTTTGGCAGAACTTCTAATAAAAAAAGAAGCTAACAGTCTTTTATTAAAGCCTAAGCTCAAATATTTACTTTAATTTTCAATCCCAATTTAACAATAACTTATTCATTAGTTAGCCCTACTTTTTTAATGATCTATTTTAAAACAAATGTCATTTTGTGTGCTTGACTGCAAAAGGGTTGGACACTATCCTTTGCCTGCTGGCCTACATCGCCAGTCGGTTTTGACGGACCGTATCATAGAAGCATTAAAGGTTTTATATCTTTAGTGTCTAGCCCCTCGTGCCCCCTCTACGGTGGAATGATCTGACCCCATAAAGTTGGACAGTTAGTTAAGCAGTTTTTAAAAACTGGTT
>NZ_JBQENP010000024.1:0-46391 GCF_052044755.1 Acinetobacter sp. 22512
ATTCTAAACACCCCCGTTCCAATGAATGGGGGTGTTTCTTTATTGCGATAAAAAAATCTAAATCCCCGACTAACTTTAGAATGAATTATGATATAAATCACATTATTTAGAATGATAACAAGAGTATTAATCATGAAATTTTCAGAATTTAAAATATTTTCCTTTATATTGGCTACAACACTGAGTTGTAGTTGTATATATGCTAATGAAACTGTGAAAAGTTTGTATAGTACAAAAGCTTTTTTAAATATTTGTGTAAGTTCTAGAGGAAATCCAGAATTAATAAATAAACAAGCAAAAAATATGGGATTTATCCAAATGCCTAATGAATATGCTGCGCATTTTTTAAAAGATTATAATGGTCATGCTTGGATGATAAGTTCTTCTGAAGGAAAATTTTTTATTACTCAACTCGATAATGGCGTATGTTCATTATTTATAAATAAAGGAAATTCAACTGAAATTCAGAAGAATTTAGAAAACTGGCTACCTCCAGAATCTACGGGCCTAACTTATAAAAAAGAAGTATTTAAAGATAAGAATTTGACCACAACAAATTATATTATTTCTAAAAATGGGAAGCCTTTAGAGACATGGATATATACTAGTTCATCTGAAAAGAATGCTTCATTAGTTGCGGTTATTTCCCATCAAATGAATTAATTAAAGCAATGTGAAGTAGAGAAGAGCCAATTTTGATTAATAAAGGGCTCTTCTAAAATAGATTACTTCAGTTGTCTACGCGCATGCTTTAGAGCAGTTCGAAGACCTTCTTCTAAAGTCGGATGATAAAAGGGTTTCTCTAGAATATCATTTAGCGTTAATTCTTCACCGATTATCCAGCTTAATAAATGGGCCATATGTTCAGTTGCTTCTGTAAATAGCTCAGCACCTAGAAGCTTTTGGCTTTCCCTTTCTATATAAACTTCAATAGCACCTTTATTTTTTCCAAGAACTATAGCTCTTCCTTGTCGTTCATAAGAGGCTTCGCCTGTAATAAAATCTATACCTTCATCTTTTAGCTGTTTATAACTTTGACCTACGATCGCCATTTCAGGATGGCTAAACACAACTCCTAATGGAGTAAGGGTCTTAACTGAATTAACCTGTGGATAATTTAAACAGTTATAAACAACTTTTTTACCTTCATGAGCTGCTTCATGCTGTAGTGGTGTTGAGGTGTAAGCATCCCCAACAATAAAAACTGGATATGTATCTAGCTGCTTAGTTTTAGCATTTACAGGTAATAACTTAATATCTTTGAATGAATTATCAATATTTTCTAGTTTTAAAGTATCAATTAAACTTGTACGGCCAGTTGCAGCTAAAACATATTCAACTTTGAGAGTTTTCTCTGTTTCATCAAGTTGGTAAGTTAATACAGCATTTTCCTGACTGCATTTAACTTCACTCGGTAAAGTCTCGAATAGAATTGTTAATTCTTTTCCTAGCTCTTTTTGAGCAAGCTGTTGAAGTCTAGAACTGGTTAGGATTCCAATTCGTTTACTGCGAGCGAAGATTGTTGTTTCTACACCTAGGCGATGCATAGCTTGTGCGATCTCAAGAGCGATTACACCGCTACCAATTACAGCAATAGATTTAGGAAGTGTTTTTAACTCAAATATTTGGTCTGTTGTTATAAGCCGGTTTCCTAATTCTTGCTTCCAAATTTGATCATAATTAGGAGTTGAACCAACCGCTAGAATAAAACTTTTTGATTTATACTGTTTTCCGATAACTTCTACAGTTTGTGCATCAATAAAATATGCTTTGCCAGAAATTTTATGCTCAGTCGGCCATTGATCTACATCTTTTAAAGTTGCTTGTGTAAATCTGTCACGTAAAGTTTGTACATGCTGCATTACTTGATCAGTATTAATATTTGCAGATACATCTAAAGCAACCTCTTGAGCATTTTGAATGTCAAACATACGGTTTGCTGTAGAGATGAGAACTTTACTTGGCATACAGCCTACACGGGCACAAGTGGTATCCCATGGTCCATCATTTATAATTAAAATATTGTTGGTATGTTTAACGGCTTCTTTGTATGCGCTAATACCAGCAGTACCTGCGCCAATGATAATAATATCGAACATTATAAATTCCAATATCTATAAGTTTTCACTTAATAAGTTACATAATAAAACACAATGTAATTTATGTTTACAGAGTATGGTGAATATGATTACACTAATAATATAAATAATTAAAAAATCTTATACCTTTAGGAAAGATTGGGGAAATGAAAAGTATGTATAAAAAACAACTTACCTTAAAGTTGTCGGCTATTGCTGTGTCAATTATGTTAGCAAGTTGTGGTGGGGGAGGCGGTGATGGCTATTACCAAAATGGTTCATCAAATAGTAACTCATCATCTGGAAGTAGTAATAGCGGATCTCAGCAAGCGACTGCTACAGCTTTAAAGATAGAACTAGATAAATTATCAGTTGCTGCAACGAATGATACTTTAACTGTTACTGTTAGAGCTTTAGATAAGAATAAAGGCGGTGTTGCTGGTGCTAATATCACTTTGGAATTAGATGATCCAACAAATAACGTATCTATAGAAGGCGTATCTACTCAAACTACTGATGCGGCAGGTAATGCTATATACATTATAAAAACACCAAAAACATCGAGTTCGATAAATGAGTTGGTGAAAAATGGTTTTAAATTAAAAGTCTCTACGAATAATGGTACACTTACTCAAGAACAGACAGTGACAGTAACAGGTAGCAACAGTACTGTCGAAGCTGATACTACGAGTATTGTATTGTTTGATGCTACAAAAACCTCTCTAAATGTTAGAGGTGATCAAACAACCGTCACATTAACAGCTGTAGATGCAAATGGTGCAACTTTAGCAAACCAAGCGATTACACTTAAAGTTAGAAATTCAGTTTTAAATGGTGTCAAATTTACTCCTAATACGACACAAACTGATGCAAATGGTCAGATCACCTATACTTTATCTTTTAGTGAAAATCAAAGAACTTCATCATATAGTGCTGCTCAGTTCGTAACAGATGATCTTGTTTTAGAAGCAAACTTTGGCCAATCTACAAAAATTTATACTTATAAACTTGATGTGGTTAATTCTGATGTACCAGTAGCAGTAGGCGCTATTGCCGTAGCATATAATCCGACCACAATGGAAGATTCAAGTGATGGAGTCTACTACTATAAAAATATTTCAGTACAAGTGACTGATGTGGATGGTAAACCGATACCCAATCAAGATGTAGTCATGGGCGTTAATGCTCTTGCGTATTATAAGGGGCGATATGGGTTTGTTGATACTTCTAATCCAACTGATGGTAAACCAGATGAATATCTTCCTGTTATTAGAACAGCCTGTACATCACCAGTCCAAGCTGTAAATGTGAATGGGGACGTTATTAATCAATTAAAGCCGCTTAAAGAAAATTCTACAGTCCAAGTTGTATCGTATATCAACAGTGCAGGTACCGCTGCAACCAATAATAAATATACGACAGATGCAAATGGACGTTTTGATCTTAAAATTCAATATCCTAAAATTTATGCATCATGGTTAACTGTTCAGTTAACTGCTAAATCTACAGTTTCGGGAAGTTTAATTAAAGGATCTACATCTTTAACTTTAGGTTATCTATCGAAAGATGTTAATCTTACTGATCTTAATGGGCCAAATATAGAAAGCCCATATGGAATAGATCCAAATTGTTCAAATGGTAATTAATATAAAAAGAAGCAGCATTTAAGCTGCTTCTTTTTTTAGAGTTGTGTTCCCATACTAACTCCTACGGTAGGTCGGACCTGCATAGATGAGCATGCACTAAGAATAAGACAACTGACCAATAAAAATATAAGTTTATTCATAAGAGAACTGAGAAATTTAATGTGATTTTAATACTTTAGCTGAAAATTATTTATATATCTGTTGAGTTGATACAGTTGTATATATTCTTTTTATTAATAAAAGCTCTACTTTTTAGGAAAAATAGAGCTTCTCGTTGGCTCATTCAATAATTTAATCGTCTAATAAATCCATTTGTTTTGCTAATTGATATAGATTATTTGAACGGTTTCCTGTGCGGCAGAACATCAGCACAGGTTTTGGCAATTCATTATAATGATTAGCAAAAGTACGTACATCTAGCTCAGTAATCTGTCCAGCTACAACAGGTTGATAAACATAGTCTAAGCCTACTTGACGTGCTGCTTCTTCAATCTGAGCGCTTGTAGGTTGTTCTGGGCCGCCTTCCATATCTGGTCGGTTATTAATAATAGATTTAAATCCTTTTTCTACAACTTGGCCAACGTGTTCTGGACCAATTTGACCTGCGAAACCAACATTATCTGACATTTCGTCACTCCAAAATTTAACAAAACCTCTTATGCTGTATCATAGCATTAAGCTTAACCTGAGATACAAGACACTAAAACGTTGTTCCTACATAGATAAAACTTATGTCATAGAACAGCTCTAGATTTTTAAAAGGCGATCAGGATGTTTTTTGTAAATTCATTACTTCGACCATAATGCCACGGAGCACATATGCACGCTTATACGGTTGAGCCTTTATATGTTCCATGTGATCAGGAAATGATCGCAGCTGACTTTTATATTCCAAAAACAAATAATAAATCTGCGGTAATTATCATGGCGCATGGTTTTGCCGGATTGCGTCAATTTAAACTCATTCAGTATGCCCAGCGATTTGCACAAGCAGGTTACGCTGTTATTTTATTTGATTACAGATATTGGGGCGGTAGTACTGGCAAGCCTAGAGAAATGGTCTCTATCAATTTACAATTAGAAGATTGGAAGACAGTGATTCAGTATGCTTCGACTTGTAAACTTGTAGATAACCGAAGGATTGTGCTTTGGGGAACTTCTTTAAGTGGGGGATATGCGCTAAGCCTAGCTTCTGAGTTAAAGAATATTCAAGCAGTTTTAGTACAAATTCCATATGTAGATGGCGCTGAAACTGCCAAGCTCTATCCTTTACAGCGTTATCCCCAAGCATTAAAGCTATCGAGTCAGGATTATATGGGATCAAAGATGGGGCTTAATCCAAAGCGATTACCTGTTGTTGATCAACATAACCTATGCTTTATGCCTACCGCAGATAGTTATTATGGCTATTTATCGATTGTAAATCCTGACTATTATTGGAGTGGGGAAGTCCCAGCTCGTGTCTTCTTTAATCTGATGCGCTACCGTCCAATTCAAGTTGTGCGCCAGATTAATATTCCTGTTTTATTTATTGCTGCTCAAAAAGATTCGCTTATTCCTATTGAGTCAAGCCGTGAAGCTGCGACAAATATTGCGCCTTTTGTGAATTATCATGAATGGGATATGAAACATTTTGATATCTATCACGGTTCATGGTTTGAAAAAGCAGTAACAACCCAATTAGAATTTTTACATCAGCATATAGGAGTGATGTAAATGATTATTGTATGTGCATCGTGTGGTGCTAAAAACCGAGTTCCAGAAGAAAAACTTCCGGAGCAACCAAGCTGTGGGCAATGTCATCAGCCCTTACTACCGCTTGTACCTATTGAGTTAAATGAGCAAAATTTTAGTAACTACATCACGAATAGTGATCTACCTATTCTTATAGACTTATGGGCAGAATGGTGCGGACCTTGTAAAATGATGGCTCCACATTTTGCGCAGGTCGCAAAACAAAATCCAGGCGTTATCTTTGCCAAGATTAATACCGAAGAATCTCCTCGCTTGAGCCAAGCTTTTCATGTGAGAAGTATTCCGACACTTGTCTTAATGAATAAAACGACAGAGGTCGCGCGTATTAGCGGTGCATTACGTGCGCCTGAATTGCAACAGTGGCTCGATCAACAACTTCAAACGAATTTCGGGAGCTAAGGTGTCAGAAGCTTATACCAAACCAGAAGGAATTTTATCCTTACAAACGATTGCCATGCCAGCAGATACAAACTGGAGTGGTGATGTATTTGGTGGATGGATTGTGTCACAAATGGACTTGGCTGGAGCAATTCACGCAGAACGTTTCAGTCGTGGTCGCTGTGCTACGATTTCTATTAATCAAATGACCTTTTTGGTTCCGGTAAAAGTTGGCTTTGTCATTAGCTGCTATACCAAGATCTTAAAAGTTGGAAATACTTCTATTCAGATGCAAATTGAAGTTTGGGATAGTCATGATGACTCTCGTGAACCAATACGCATTACTGAAGGAGTTTTTACCTTTGTAGCAGTAGATGTAAAAGGTAATAAGCGTCAAATACCTGAAGAAGCGAAACAAAAGTTTTTGGAAACTCAATAAGAATCAGAAAGCCTGAATATTAGTATTCAGGCTTTAATCTTTATTCAAAAGAAAAATGAGTTTTTAGAAATTAAAACATCGTATTTGTATTTTTGCTTTGCTCAGGAATATTTTGTATTACATCCCAATGCTCTACGATTTTTCCATTTTCAACACGGAATATATCAACAATCGCTCTTCCTCGATCTTTTTCATTTTCAGTCGAATGGACATGTAAAACGACAAGATTACCTTCAGCAATCGCACGTTTAATCTCATTTTTAGCTTGCGGATTCTTTTGGAATTTTTCAGTGAAGAAATTAACGAAAGGTGCTTTCCCATCTGGAACATTAGGATTGTGCTGAATGTATTGTTGACCAATATAGCGGTCTGCATATTCTTTAACTTTATGTTTTAAAAAGACACCTTCATAAAAGTCGGTCACTATTCTTTTGTTTTGAGCACTTACTTTATCAATAGCTTCTGATTTAGCCGAAGTTACTTTACTGGTTTTAATGCTGGGTTCAGTCGCGTGAGCCGTTATTGTTGTAAATATTAAACTGGTAAATAAAGAGGAAAGAATTAATATTTTTTTCATTTTTAACCTCAAGATACAAAATATTAGTTTTATATCTTGAGGTAAATAACCGTCTAAAAATACTTTAGATTAGTTATTATTTCTTACGTTTAGGTAACCATGCCCAGAGCATTTGGCATTGAATTGGTTCATTGCCTGCATCATCAATCACAGTAACAGGAATCACAAGTTCGCCTTTCTCATTATCTGCAATAAACTTTTGTTGTTCAACAGACAATGTTGCTGTAGCAGTCAAACCGCCTTCAACCACTTTTAAATAATCTACATGTAATGATTTGATTAATAAAATTCGATTATCGGGAATATGTAAACCGGTTAGAAAACCTGTTGCAGTTTCTGCTAAAAGAGCCATAGCCGCAGCGTGGACGCCTTTAATATGATTCTGCATATTTTTTTGGTTATCTAAACGGACAGTAACGTGGTTTGAGTCTACTTCCAGATAGCGGATATTTGCTGTACCCACCATTGGTACGATACGACCAAACGCCTTGCTCCAAAGCGTGCTCCGAATGCCTTTAGGGAATTTTGAAGTTGCTTTTACCAGTTTTGATAGACGGTTGGATTGAGACATGGGATTACCTTAGCTTTAAATGGCCGACAAGATATTAATCTTTAAAGTTATTGAATTTTTAATTGGTTTTAAAGTTTTGATATTTAATGATTATTTGTATTTTTTAACTTCGTATACCCGTTGTTATACCCGTTTTCAAAATTTATACAAACTACAAAAAATATGCCCCTTGTACAGGGGCATATTAGCAAATCGAAGCAGGTTAGGAAATAAGCTCATTACAGAAGTTTATTCTTTTCAACAATCTCTTTGACATAAGAGGCATGCCAATAGGTAATCTTTTTCCCATCGTAATAAGGCTTTTTTATTTCACCTCTTTTAATTTTCCCGTAAAAGCAGGTTGTCTTGCAGCCTAGTAATTCCATGAATTGTTTTGGACTAATTCGAGGGTCAATATCAAATTTATGCATAACTCCCATTTTACTTACCTCTATTACTGTTTAACTTCAAATTTAGAAAACAAAACTTTAAAAGTAGGATGAGTTCCACCCACTCTGATGAACTTATCTGTACCTACCACATACGTTTTCAAACGTTTCATCTGTTCCTTGTAATCAGATGATTTCTTGATGAATCGGTTACTTAATAGAAATCCATTTAGGGGGGTGGATGCTAATACCACCTGATTCTGACTATTAGGTTCTACCAAACGTTTAACCTCTTCCATGAACCTTAGATTGGTAAAACTGCATGGATCATTAATAAACTGACATTCAGTGAAGACTAAATAACGGCAGATGAGTTGGTAATTGACAGTGATTTCCCGTTTAACCAATACACCACATACTGCATTTTCTTTACTTTGGCAGATGAGTCGTGTGATTTCTCCATCGATAGACTCCGAGAAAGTTGATTGGCTTGAAAATGCAACATTGGAAAACAAGTGTTGATTTAAAGGATAGACACAAATCACTTCATTCATGTCGCAACCTTTAAGAGGTTTTTTTAAGTCTTTCATGAACTGATCATACCGTTGTTCACCTTCATTAAACTGCTCATTCCAGTGGTTAAGCTGTTGATCATATTCACGTGTTAATAATGAATTATTAAAGTATTGAATACTATTCAGAATAAAATCCTGATTAAGTTCTTGATTGGGGGGAATGAAGAGGAGTCCACTCTGATTGAAGAAACAAGAGCTGGCTTCTAGGAACGGACTCATCTTGTTATGCCCCATCCGCCCATTCGTGAAAGGACTATCTTTTATGATTGAGATGTTTGAAGGAAACTCTTGTCCAGCTTGATTTAAACCCATACGTTTCTGACCATCCTCATCAGTTTGTAATGAGTAAATAGCTTTGATTTTCAAGATTTTCTGGAAAGTTTGTTGAAGACTATTAATGCATGTGGTCGGGCCATAAGGCAGTTGTGCTATAGCAGCATTTGCCTGACTTTCAATAAGTTGATTTTGAGTTAACATTCTATCTGCCCTTCTTCACATTCAAATTCTGATTTAAACCACTTGCTTTACCTTTACTGATTACAGGAGGCTGGCTCATCTGTAATCGTTTATAAGAGTTCTCTCCTAGATATTTCAGTCTAAAAAACTGTTCTAACTGACAGTAGTATTGAATACTCAACATGAGATTCTCCCGTTGTTCTTTATCCATTTCTTTGATCAGGCTAATCCCAGTAGGGGATTGGCTTGAGTCGCTGTCACAGAAATATGTACAGCCTTGTTGATTCGTCAGCCTGCTCCAGTATTTAGACAGGTACTTGACGTAATCCTCAGTCTGACAAGTATTGCCATCCAGAAAGAAGATCACTTTGACAAAGACACCCTTTTTAAGGCTATGTCCAAAGTAAAAGAGATACCCTTTAATCTGTTTTAGGGTTTTATTACGTCGTCGGTTCTCAAGGAGTTGGTCTATCTGTTGTTTAAGACGCTCAAACTGATAAGGTCCATGGAACCTCTGTTTCAGGTCAGTTGGATGATTGTGTTGTAAATCTTGCTGATCTGGCGTATAAGCAAAATCTACAGGTAAGACCCATAACTGACCGTACTTCTGGAATAACTTGCTTATTAGCAACTTACACGACGTAAAGTTCTCTTTGTGTTGCTTCTCTCTGTTCTGGATAACCTCCTTCACGGTTGGGCTGTTAAGCTCCTCACGTAACAATTCAATAAATTCATTAAGTAACTCGATCTGTTGTTTCAAATTACTTGGGTTTCTTCCTCTTAAATTTCTTTCAAACAAGCCGTATAGGTTTGGAGGACTATCCATTGCATTTAATGTTTTGAAGAAACATTTAGTCTCTTCACATAGATCGAAATGCTTGAAGAAATAAGGATTGGTATTTATTAGTTCATCAAGTATCTTAATGAATGGTCTAAACCAGTCCTCATATTCAAAATATTCCCTCCCTTGATCTGTCTGTTTGACCGTTGCTGCTGGCAACTGGGTCTTATTACACTCCAGAACAAAGTGAGGTATATCCAGCATCCGATCTAACCGAAAATCACTGTATAAAAAAAGTGATTGGCAAACATCAGATGGTGCAAGGGTGACCTGATTTTCACAGATCAATGTCCTCAATTTCTTAGCGTTAAACTCCGTCATGTCTCTACTGCTTTTGGACTAAGCGATTACATACTTAGCTGTATCATTTCTGTCATACCCGTGTTTGACATGAGTTAAGGGTCCTATGCCTGAAACTCATCATCATTCTGTTGAGACTAGAGAAGGAGCTGGCAAATCCTTCTCTTTTAAAATCTTTCTTAGTTCCTGTGTAGTGGGATGATGTGAGTAATCCTACAAATGATTTAGCGATATTTCTTTAAGATTCTCCTTATGGGTAGGAAAAATATTTTTGTTTTTTAAGTGACTGAAAAAATATGGTTATTCACTGTTTTATTCTTTTTTTGAGAGATTATGATTATCCAAATAAACTCTTTTAAAAATCAAAATGTTATGATTTTGCATGTTAATTTTTAGTTTATTTTTTATAGTTTAAAAAGTCTTGTGAAAAAATTAATCTTTTAAGCTTGGAACATTGAAATGGTGAGTATTTTAGAGGCTGAAACTTACGAGCTGAGTAAGAATACCTAGCAGTATTCTTTAGTTAGAATCCTGCCAGATATTGTTTCACTTGGGATGGGGGAGTCTGAGGTAGGAAAATATATTACTTATGCTTGAATAAATTCTTTGATAAAGTCTTCATCATTTTCGATCCATTCTCTTATCACATCGTCTGAATATGAATTTCTTTTGATAAAAGTATATTTCCCAAGCTTAAAGTTTTTTTCTAGTGTTTCTTGTTCAGCGATTAACATGTCTAAGTGTTTTAGTCTTTCCTGAGCATGGGAACGGCGTTCCGTATTGGAAGCATAAGAATTTAACCAAGCATTCTTTTTTAGTTCTTTTTCAAGTCTGTCCTTGGCTTGTGAATATAGCTGTTTATAGTCACGACGCCCTGCTAAAGCATAATCTAAATTCTGCTTGGGTTGGTCTTTCATGATTTCACGAAACTGTGTTTTTACTATTGGGTCTTTAACAATTGCATTGACTGCGTTCCATTTTTTATTCTTTTCACAGCTTATTTCTTTAATGACTTTAATAAATAAAGTACGATGCCATTCATTGAGTTGGCTAGATTTATTTTTGTTGAATAATTCAATCATGTCTTCGCCAAAGTCAGGATCTGCCACGTATCTTGCTTGTTGACCTAAAGGATAGAAATACATCATCTCACGATTAGTTATACCGCAATCCTCTGGTGAGAATAAAAGGTATGATGCGTTTTTGAGAAGCCCTTGAAGTAGTTTGTTTACTTTTTCAATTTTTTCTATTTGAGATAAGCAGGCTTGGATGTCGCCATTCCATAAAATCTCACGGGTATCTTTGCATAGACAAAATAAATAAGATAAAAGAAGTTCTTCTGGCATCTTGCCAATTTCAAAAGGGTTTTTTATTAGTTCATCCCTAAGATATAAATAGTCATCATAGGGAGTAATGACACGAGTGTGTTCTCCTTTATCGTATAAATATTCATATTTGAATGCTTCATTATTTACATTGCTGACGATGTGATTAGGGTCTATAGAGATTGGGTCTATATAGTCGCGCTTTTGATGGCTATAGCGGTCAAGAATATATCTTTCATAGATGCCCAGTTGTTCAATGATATAAGGAATTTTTTCATTATTCGTTTTGTCTTCCTGATGATCAGATGGAAATCCCATGAAAAAGAGTTCATTTCTGGCATGGTCTATATCATTGTTATTCATTAGATTTAAGGCTCGAAAAATTAGAAACTAAAAAAAAGTAATATATAGTAGAAGTTATTGAGGATATAGATAGTATTTTATCGATCGTAAACTGAAGTATAAGATAGCACAACAATAAAGCTCGCTTTTTTATTCAATAAGAACAGTGGCGGAACGGATAAAATGGAACTGTTTACTGAACTATTTTGAAGTACCAAAATTATTTGCAGGCCAATATATTTGATAAGTATGCTCCAAATTCTATTGATGATTTTAAGTCTATCTTAGAAAAAAACGAACTATTATTACATGGTATTAAATTTTGGCACTAGAACATAATTTTAATGATAGGTAAAATTCTTTACTTTATTAATTATAGGGTTATATTCATGTCTGATTTAAATGTATTAAAAATACTTGCCACAAATATAGGGATTAGTGGCGTTGATACTTTGGCTATGGGGCTGGGATCAGCTATAAAAAACTCTGTTACAGAGATTCAAAATTACACGAAGCAAACAAGTGATGCGATCTATTATTTACAAGTGAAAACTTTTCTTGAAACAGCGGAACTGGACCAAGATGACGTAAATACATTTTTTCAAAATAATCCTGATAATCAACGTTTAGGTGCTGAGATATTTAAAATATTAGAGCAAACTTATATTGAAAACCAAAGTCAGATGATGGCGAGAGCTTTCAGCTTATATGTACAAAAAAAAATTGAGAAGCCTATACTGGATCAATTAATATATATAATCACTAATTTAAACCAATATTTGATCAATAAGTTAGAAGAATATCTACCAGAGGATGCAATAACAATTAAAGAGTTTGATTTGCTTCATGAGTCAATAGGCTTGGATTCAATTTTTAATCCAGATGGTAATTATACAAGAGATGAAATCGCTTATGATCGTAAGATTTCGAGTTTTTTCTCACGTAAATATAAAAACGTACCACAAGCATTAATTAATTTTGAATTTTATAAACCTATAGACATGGCTATAACTATGGATCTAGAAACTTTACCTCAACAAGAATATGAACCAACTCGTTTTTTCCTATGGTTCGTAACACATATATTAAAAGATAGTATTTCTAAGTAATAAAGCATACGGTAGACCTGACAAAAAATTATACATTCCTGAACTGCTAGAAATAGTAGTTCAATTTTGGAATGAATCCCTATGATTTACACAATTTTCATTGGATATAAATAAAGTAAAAGAATATTTTCCTCCTATATATCATTTCTCTAGGATATTTATTGAGGGAGCTAACCTTATCTACTCTAAATATTTGTATATTCTTAAGCGAGCTTACCTGCTGATGAAACTTAATAGAAAGATTTTACGTAAATTTAGCGTTTTCTTGAGTAAGGTGAAATGATTAGAATTAGTTAGATAGATAAAAAACAATCCGTAGAGTAAAGCCCTAGTTGGGCTTTACTCTATAAATCATTTATCGACTTAAAATATATAAAATTTGTTCCTTTGATAAAGTATTTGATTTATCAAGTTCTTTCCATTTTTGAATCATATTCTGGTATCTATCTGCTTTAGGAGAGTGAGAGTTAAGTACGCCAGCGTCAATTGTAGAAGAAAAGCGGTGAGCTTTGTTCAAAGCATCTACAAACCCCATAAGTTCTGGCTCACGATTTCCATCAAAACCAGCAAAGCTTACTTCTTGGATAGAAATACCTGATTTATCAGTCAGAGCATCATAACTATCTTTTAATGCTTCATAAACTTGTAGGATATTGAGTACTAACTCAGCATCTTCATCTGGAAGGTTTTCATAAAGGGCATCAAAACTGTGTTGATATAACCATTTATGTCCTTCTCTCAATTGTTCAGCTAGAAGTAAATAATGGTCATCCTTCTTCAGGGTACCCAAGATTTCATATTGGTTGGATAAAAACAAACGTTCTTTATCTGTTAGATCAAGTTTCATATGTTGCTCTTTTAAAGTATGAAAAATAAATAGATTGTTTTATTTTTAACTATTTCAAGGGCTGAAATATAATATTGCTTAATTTGATGAGAAGTCGGTAAGGGGCTTAGTGATAAATATTGTTACTTTAGTTGATTAAGGCGGTAGCATGCTAAGAGACTTTACTGCATCGTGATAAAATATTTCAAGCACTTGATTTTTCATTGATTTAGTTTATCGTGGTTCTGATTGATGGGATCAACTGATGCTTTGGGATTAATGGATAAAATATGCAGTTATCTATCTTTGAACACTATAAGCAACTGCTCAAAAATGCGAAGAAATATAAAATACCACCTCGGGAAAAAACATTCTTTGATACAGCAATTCGTAACCATTACGAAAATCCGACTACGGAACTATTAGAGTTCTTTCTGAACCCAACTGAATCGCATGATCTTGGTGATTTATTTTGGAAGGGTTTCTGTGATGTTTTACAGCAAGAGGCAAGCCTGAGTAAATTAGATCTAGGCAATATTGTGAAGCTGGAAAGGGAGTATGCTACTCATCAGGGCAACCGTATTGATTTATGGATAGAAACAGATACCTGTTTTATTTTGCTAGAAGCTAAAATTTATCATCACCAAAATAATCCTTTTCAGGATTACATCCAATTTGCTCAATCTAAAAATCAGTCTAAGAATAAGCAAATTGTAGGGGTTATTCTTAGTATTGCAGGGAAAAGTGAGAAGAAAGGCTGGCTTGGTTTATCGTATCAACAAATTGTAAATAGTATTCGTCCATATTTGGCAGAGCAAATGCTGGCTAATCCAATGAATAAATGGAATCTCTTTGCTCGTGAGTTCTTACTTCATTTAGACAGTTATTATCGGATAAAGAATTTAGATATGAATCGTGTACAATTTATATTAGATCATTATAAGGAAATAGAGGAACTTCAACGGCTTCGGACTAGTACTATTAGTGAGGTTGTGGATAGCTTAAGTCAGCAGCTTAATGAAATGATTGATGGTTATGAATCTGAAAATAAGTACGAGTCGTGGGGTGGTATTCGTTTTTATAATAAGGCTTGGGGAAACAAATCTAATACTACGTTATTGATAAAACAAGAGGATGGACAAACGGTCATTAAAGTTATTACTTACATCCTTAACCTATCGCTTGAGCTGGAAGAAGAAGCTTTTTCTATTTTAGGTACTCAAACTGATTCACGATATCTAGATCAGAAAGTTGAAAATTATCGTAGAGGTACTGAACGCTGGTTGTGTATTTATTGGCGCTCACCTGAAAATAATCTGACAGCAATTACAGATTTACTTTTCGAAAAAGTTAAGCTTTTAGATACTATTGAAAGAACTTTAAAATAATTTTAAATCAAATTGTTACTTAGCAAGTTTATGTAGCTTTAAGATATATGAGTGAGCAACTCGGCTATAAACTCATTGTACGCTATAGAGTTTAGTGAAAGGGTCTTTATGAATAATAATCAATTTTTAAAATGTTTCTTTGAGATCGAGGCTGGCAAAGAACTACCCCATCTTGAGGAGGATTATCACCATATAACTTTCACCGTAACAATTACCCCTGATGTGCCTGACAAAGATTACATTGTAGTGTTTTCAGGCGATAATTTAATATTTCCTATTATTCTTGAGTTTCCTAAAAATGAACATCGTTTAAACCTAGGTTGGATTGATATCTTTTATATTTCGAAAAAGGCAGTCCGTAAAGACAAAAAAGAATCAAGTTTCTTAAGTTGATTGATGAGTACATCAGGTCCAATCATTTACTTGATTTAGACGAATAACGGGTTTTCTAGAATTAAAAAATAAGACTGTAAGTGAATGTTCACTTAGACACGGTCTGTGTTTTTATAGAAAAAATACCTTGAGCTGTTTATGCCCAAGGTTTGATAAGTGGACGTATGTAACCATATGTCGACTTGGAATCTATAAGATTTTACAGAAAAATTACTGAGCTACCTAACCTATCCGCACATCCGTAAATGTGATTGATCATGCTTTCGGGGGCATCCCATTTTGACGTCAGGGATTACTGGAGTCTGGCTGATACGGAACCCTCGAATGCGTTTCTGTGTCGTAAATTGGAAGTACTGATCATTCTTGCAAAGATAATCAAAACTCTGTTCAAGGTTCTTTAACATCTCTACATCAGAATAATCCAACATTCCTAAAGCACAATAACGGTAATCCTCTTTCTTCATATTGCAGATAAATACCGAACCCTGATTATTGGTCACGTGTTTCCATTGTTTAGCAATGTACTGTCCCCAAGTGATATCTGCCTGATGGTCCTGTCCTTCAAAGAAGTAATAAGCATGCACGTGATAACCCTTCTGGGGGCCGTATTCAATGCGGTGGATATAACCCAGCGCATGCTTCATCCGATTCATTCTGGCATTCTCATTAAGTCGCTCAAGCGCTTTTAGAATGAATTGGCTATCTTGTTCAGACTTCCATTGGTTAGATGAAATATGGTGGTTTATTAGACTCTCTGGACTTCTCATAATACCGAGGTCTACTCTAACAACGAGTATTTTGGAATGTACATGGAGTAGGGCATGTACAAGCTCTATCATTTTCTCTTTGGTCTTTAGTCGACTAGCCTTGCGGTTATGCAATCGTTTACGGACTTTAGCGCTGCTCATTCTCTCATTGAGTAGATTCTGAAATTGATTCAAAGCGTCCACGTAAGTTTGAGCTTGTTCGTTGGTATAAGCGCTATTTGATAAGAATGTGCCTAGAACGAGTCTCTCCGCATCCGATAAGTCTTGAATGACAGAATGGATAGTTTCTAACTCTACGCTCACAGTATAGGTGTCAGACAAAGGCATGGAGAAGATTGAAGGCAATGCTGAGACTAATTGAATTGGAAGGTCTTTTGCATGTTGCACGGATAGTTTCTTATTGCCCTGAATGTCTTTAGTCGTTCGCAATGAAGCTAAAGGACGTTGCTGATGACAATGAATCCCTAACTGTAAGCGGTCAATAAAACACGGAGTTTCAGGATGAGAAGGCAATCGAAATTCAACTAGGTCACCTTCATCGTTGTTTACCTCATAACAGGCATAATCTTGCTGAATCTGATCAAGTAGCTGTAGTGCTTCTAGGTCGTCTAAAGACCATTGCCCAGCACTAGACATTAAGTTCGGTTTAGTGATGTAGTGGTTCATAGATATATACCTACAAGTTGAATGATGTATTTGGGTCAATTAGACAAAGCTCATCTTGGGACACTGTTTGAGCAGTGCCCTCAATGAGCATTCAAGATTTAATTGTGGAGGTGTTACTAGTCGTCGTTATGCACACAGGGGGGAAGTGTATTGACTGATGGAAGCAGAGACATAAGGGGAGAGCTAAACTCTGGTCACATGTGTATTAATCATGGATGAAATATATCTTGGATATATATTTCATCTGGAATACTAGATTGTATGTATTGACTGGATAATTGAATTGTTAGTTACATAGGTTAGTTAATTAAATATATAAATAATTTAAAACCTAAATTCGGTTCATGTTTTGCCTACTTCTATACGACAATTTTAACCTTCTCAGAAATGCGAGCATATTGGGATGAAGCCGATATACGGACTTAAGCAGATCAGAAAGCTCTTTTTCTCACGAACTGGACTCGGTAATTTTTATCTCGTATGATGTGCCAATGTCGTAAAAAATAACTGAATTAGCCTTCTTATGAAGCTAAAGCAACAAAGAATTAAATCGGTATTTTATATCTAGAAGACATACCCATCTCATTGCCATGTTGACAGTCTTTCCAAGTCATTCGTGAATCTGAAAAATAGACCTTGAAAGTTGTACGCCCTTAGGTACAAAGTAATGTTTTTAAATACAATTATTGATGTGAGTGTTTGCAGTAAAAACGATAAAATTAAATGATTACATATGTATCTTACTTAAATTAAAAAGTTTATTAGGGCCATTAAATAGGCCCTAAAACTTAATCGTCATCAGTCGAAATAGCCTCCTCGTAGTCTTTTTCCCATGTTGCCTCAGCCTCCACTCTTGAGTATCCTTTTTCAATCATGATTTGCTCAATTTGTTCTTCTCTATCTTCTTTGAATTGATCAAAGTATGCTTGTTCATGAGGGTTCATTGGGGTTGGCATGTTTTTACCTAAAAAAATTAATGATTTTAGAAACATGGCATATTCTTAAAGTAGGGTCAATATGAGATATGACTAAGGTTTGAATATATAATTTTTTTCTAAGTTTAATAAGGCCTTTTTATTAATTGCAATGCAAGATTATAGGCTACGGTTTTAGAAATTGACTCTGCTACAAAAAACTCTTGGGGCGGTGTGAAGTCTAAAGTCTGTTTACGGTACAGCGTTTGCTTACCTGTCTGTTTGTCTTTAAAAATAAACTCATCATGTGCATGAAAATATTCTTGTCCATACAGTGGACCACCAAGACACTTTAACCGAAACACTGAATCATCCTTAAATTTACCTAATGGTTAGTTTAAAGAATTAATCTAATGAAAAACAATAACAATCACTTTACAACTTAGTCGATAGATCATTGACACCTTAAATTTTGCACATTATCCTTTGCGTGCTGGCCTACATTGCCAGTTGGTTTTGACAGACCATTTCTCAGAGATATTAAAAGATCTTCTTTTAATGTCTAGCTTCTCGTTCCCTTCCGTAGCGGTAGGACGGAAGTGGGACACTTTCGAGTGTGCTGGCCTCTGAGACCAGTCTGTCAACCCACTTTCGTTCTGCCACCATAATTCTAAATTAATGCTTTGGCAGAACTCCCAATATAAGGAGTTGGCTATGCATATTCTTTTTACACCTTCCGATTAGTTTTATAGGGTTTGATAAACTTCTGGTTTCTCAAGCTTTAGTTTTTTTCGTCTAAAAATTTAACTTAATAAATATGTCATGTGAGCTACACCGTGGCAGGGCTTTGTTCTGCCTAAAAAAGCCAATCCTCCATGACTATGTCACTGGATATAACGATGAAGAATAAAATTTTGATGGGTTTGGTTAGTGTCAGTGTTTTGTTGATTGCTGGCTGTTCTTCCGATTTCGAAAAGGGTATGAAACAAAGCTGTAGGAATACAGGAGGGAGTCGCAGTTTCTGTTCTTGTTTCTACGACAGGATGGAAGAACATTATGGCAAAGAGAGGCTGGAGGCGATTGGCATGATGCAAGTCAGGATGCCAGAAGATTTTGACGAGGTGTCATTTAAGTCTGGTCAGCAATGTGCACATAAACTTTAGAACAGCACATCTTCAGATTAAATCTTAGTTTATCTTTTGATCTCACCTGCTGCCATAGAGCAGTGGGTTGGATAGGCTTACCTAAAAAAATGAGGAATTTACAATGAAACATCCATTGATTGGCCTTTATTTCACCATTGTGATTGGTTATTGGCTGTATTTGATTTGGCAGTACCCTATTTATTCTGGTTCATATTCTTTGGGTCGGGCACTTGTTTGGCCTGCTGATTTTCTACGTTGGTTGTTTTAGTCGCTAAATTGGGGAAGTTGCCATGACAATCATATCGAGAGAATCACTCCAGAAAAGCCGTTGGATGTTGATGTTAAGAGCGAGTGACAATATTTATTTTGCACCCGCTATTCCTTATAAAAAATTGCAAGGGGCTATGAGTTATCTCCCTCAAGGAGTTCATCCAGATGAAATCCTTATGCTAATTGACGATACGGTATTTGGCAGTGCTAAAGCTGGACTTTGTGTGACGGCGACAGGACTCTTTTATAAAGAAAGCTTTGGAGATGAAGCGGTTTATCTCTTTAAAAGTATTCATCATGTCGAGGCAGATATTGGCGTCATTAATCATGGCATCGTACTGAATCGTATAGTAACCCTGACCTTTACCCAACTGGATAAGGGCACAGTACGAACATTGGCTTCATTTCTAAATGAAGTTTGTCAGGGTGAAACAGAAACCGATCGGGCTCCACCACAGATTGATGCAGAACTGAAGGTAATTATTGATCTGTTTGCTTATTTCATCACATTCAATATGGGTAAGTGGAATCCTGAATCTAGTCATGCAATATCTAAACATTTTGTAAAGCTGAATGATGAAGCATCACAGCACTATATTAAAAGGTTACTGACTGAACATCCCAACTTTGAATATGAAGAATTATTACATCGCTTTGCAGAACTGAAAGATGTGCTGGCTTACAAGCTTCGTACGGAGATGATCGAACAACTGGTTTATGCCATGGCACTGGGTCAGGTTGAGCAGAATCAGGCGGATCTCTTCATGACCCATTTATGTCGTGTATCCAATGTTTCTAAAGCCGTATTTCCTGATCTGGTCAAAATTATCTATCAATGTCTGGCTGATGAAATGAATCAGTCTACTACTTCTACTTTCAACGGTGGACAACTTCAAGCGTGCAAACTTCTTGATATTCAGCCTAATTCACTGACTGAGCAGAACTTACAATCTGCTTACCGAAAAAAGATGGCTGAGTTCCATCCCGATAAATACCAGAACTTACCTGAATCTGTTCGTCAGTTGATTGAAAGTCAGGCACAGCAACTGAATGAAGCAAGAGCTTTATTAAAAAGCTATTTGGACAATAACTGAAAATAAAGAATTTTTACTTACATATTACCCCAGTGAAGGCAGCCCTAAAGCGCCGTATATCCTCTATTTCAAGGTAATGATATGAATATGATAAAGAACAGCACTAACTCAACTAAAAAGATACCACCGTTATATTGGTTGTTAACTGTAGTCATGATGGCGGTGTTAATTGCAGGCGGTATTTTATTTAATCAACATCAAAAACGACAAACTGAACTTCAGTTAGCACAACTCGCTTTAGAACAATCTAAGGTACAAAATCAATCTGCCACAACACAAGCAGCATCGGAACCCGTTGAATCAGGTTTCACTGGAATTGAAAGTATGGTGGAAAACCCGGAATCAGAATCTGCTCATTCACAAGCTGAAGATGAGGTTGTTGCGGGGGCAATAGCCGCGGTTGATCAGGCAAAAGCACAAGATACAAGTCTAGGTAATCTCAGTTCAGAAGTTGATGGTGAGTACCATGAAGGGAAAACCTTAAGTTCCAATGCTTCTCGCTATGGATTAAAGCCAATCAAATCTGCTCCAGCTGATTTAAAGTCAACCATCCCGAATATTGATCAAATGTTAGCGTCACATCTCATGAATGTATGGGGCCGCTCAAGTCCAGATCAGGTGAGTAAACGAGTTGAAGGATGGAGCCAGCAAGGTAATACCATGACCTATCGTACTGCATGGGACTCTGACCGTTACCAATGTACTTGGTATGTGGTGAGTTGGGATAAGAACAGCAATCAAGTCCTTCACGAAGGATACCAGCCATGCTTTGGTCACTAATTAAAGCTGGTCTGTAGCATTCGTTTAATTATTACTTTACTTAATCAGAGAAAATACCATGAACCCAATCAAACTTATCGCATGTGGAATTTTAAGTCTTTCACTCAGTTCTATTGCTTTTGCTAAAACTGAGCAGATTACACTTAAAGCCAATGTCTATTACGGCGAAGAGTCAGTTGTATTTCCAACTACTAAAGGCGAAGTCATTTTAAATAGCTACGCTATACCAGCTAAAGTCGTTCCACAAGTTAAACCTTTTAAGAAGGGGCAATGTTTAGAAATCAAATCAAAACATGGTTTCTTTAAAGACACTGGAGATGGTCAATATATTGAAAGTATCCAACCTTGTAGCAAGAAAGGTTTAGCGACTCCAAAAGTAACTCGTTAATTTGACTTAATCTAAAACGACATAAAGCTCAATCAAACCACAAGCATTTGCTTGTGGTTTTTTTTATGCCTTTTATTGAGAGGAGACGACTATGCATCAATGTCCTTACTGCCATTCGAGACATCTGAAATTACTACGGCAGTCAGAACAAAGCCATCAAGGTGTATTTGCAAAACTTTCATCATTCTCCCCCATGTCTCTGGCAGCAGCCTGTATGCAATTGTCAAAACGTAGTCCTATTCACCCACTAGTCGGTGGCTTTGTTGGTTTAGTTGTAGGGGGCATGTTTCTGCTCTACGTCCAGCATCAAGACAATACAGTGTCCTTGCATTATCAGTGTGAGCAGTGTCTGCAACATTTTGAAATCCAGCAATCAAGCTTTTCTTAACTTCATCCCAAACTCTTAATCAAATTATTTAAATCACTTAATAGGAAAAACATCATGGCACATCAAGTTGAAACAATGGCTTTTGTAGGTCAAACCCCTTGGCATGGTTTGGGCAATCAACTCACTAGAAATCAACCTTTAGAAGTATGGGCACAACAAGCAGGGATGGATTGGCGAATTGAATCATCCAATGTCAGCTATATGACAAAAAATGAACGTGGACAAAACATCATCATGCCGTATGAAGATCAGAGAGTCCTTTATCGTTCAGATACTCATGCGCCGCTATCAGTGGTAAGTCAGCGTTATCAGGAGGTGCAACCGATGGAGATATTAAACTTCTATAAAGACCTGACAGAACAATCAGGCTTTGAACTGGAAACAGCAGGGGTATTGAAAGGTGGTCGTAAGTTCTGGGCACTGGCTACGACTGGACAATCAACAGCACTGAAAGGAAAGGATGTGAGTAATGGTTATATCCTTCTGGCAACAGCATGTGATGGGACATTAGCCACCACGGCGCAATTTACAAGTGTACGTGTGGTGTGTAATAACACCTTAGCGATTGCCTTACGTGGGCAGAATAGTAGTGCAGGTGTGGTGAAAGTTCCACACAGTACCAAGTTTGATGCTGAAAAGATTAAACAGCAATTGGGTATTTCGGTTCATGCATGGGACGAGCACATGTATGAAATGAAGCAGCTCAGCCAGCGTAAAGTCACTCAGCAGGAAGCAGCAGCTTACTTCGATGCAGTGTTCAATAATACAAACCTGAATATTGCTGAACAAGATGAAAGTATCATTCAGTTCTACCGTAATGTAGCTACGCCTAAACAAATCAACTCATCCAAAACCGACAATAAAACTGAGCCAAATGGACGTGCGATGTCTAAGGTCATGACCATGTTTAACGGGCATGGTCGTGGTGCCGAGTTAGCTTCAGCTAAAGATACGGCGTATGGACTGCTTTGTAGTATTACCGAGTTTGTTGATCATGAGCGACGTGCGATCTCAAAAGATCACCGATTAGATTCAGCATGGTTTGGGGTAGGAGCCAACCTTAAACAACGCGGGCTGGAACAGGCACTAAGAATGGTTGTATAAGTTATGATTATTTGTTTAAGTTTATTTATACATGAATTACAGAAAATCATGTAATTAATTTATAAAAACATGGGCAGATTATGGGGTAAGTAATTTTACCCCTATATTTTAAAAGATCTGAGACTCTACAGTCTTACACTACACTCTACTTACAATAGTAAAGCTTATGGAGTTAGAAAAAATATCAAGGATTGAACCAATGATGAAATCAAGCAGAATCAGATAATTTTTTTCATTTTACTTTTTTAAATTACTATATACCTATTTAATCAATTCCCACTACAGTTGTAATATATCCTGTCATTAAAAGGATCATTAGACCTAATGACATTTCAAATAAAATGGCATAACCCAGCTGTCTGGCAAATTTCGGGTCTTGTAAGCGAGGAGTAAAATACCATTTGTTAAAGGCAGCTAATAATAAAATACTTAGAACAAATGCGATCTTAATAATAAAACCATGCCCATAAGGAGTATTTAGTAGAGTATTGAAATCTTTAATGAGTAACAGAGCAATACTCGCACCGCAAGCGAGTAATATTCCTACAACAAATGCTGCGATTCTTCCAAATAGGTGCATGCGTTCTTTCAAGGGAAGACCAGTAATTTTTTTACTTGTTCTCCATAAAGGATAAAGTGATCCCATCCATAAAGACATTACAAGTACATGGATTGATAATAAAAATTGTGCGAATAAAGGTAAATTTGTAACATGACCAAGTTGAGAAAAACTAAAAACAATAGGAGTTAAAAGTATGAGAAATATTACTCCTTCAATTTTTGAAACCTGAATAGTTCCTTTACTAAGTTTTATGATCATCAATAGAAGTAGAAGAGCAAAACTAATTGATCGAATAATATGAACGTGCCCTGTGGGAGTATTTATTAAAATGTTTATGTAGTTGCTATCCCACATGCCAGAAAGACCTGTATTGGCAAAACTTCCAATGAGAAGGAAGAAGCCAAGAATACTGGATATTAAACCCAGTCCTGCACCAATAGTTATGTACTTCAGAATAGTCTGTTTAATTTCTACATAACGACCAAGTAAGAAATAACAGAAAGCGCCACCAACAACAAATGCAATACCTAAATATAAAACGACTTTAGCCAGCCATGTTGCGTATATCCAAGTTTCAGGAAGCATATTTTTCTCCATTGTTATAGCAACATGCCAGCAAATTGCTGGCATGTTTACTAACTTCGTTTTTATTTTATTTTGCTGCTTTAAGCGTGAAATTATATTCGCCATTCATGTTATGGCCATCTGCACCCATTGTGGTCCATACCACGGTATATTTACCTTTCTTAAGTTTAGGTACGGCCACTTCAAATGACTTTTTCATATCATGAGTTATTTTATAATTTAATGGGATATCCTTACGTTGGGCATCAAGCAATTTGACGTTCATTAACATAACCTCTTCACCAAAATTTAAAGTTATGTTTTGGGGTTGACTTGCTACAGAAGCATTAATAGCAGGTGTTGCACTTTCAAGTTTTACATGTGCAAACGCACTTGAAGCAGCTACAACCATAGTTGCACCAACTAATACATTGCGTAGAACTGATACTTTATTTTGGAAAATTTTCATTTCATCATCCTTCTAAAACTGATACATAGCTAAGTAATGACCCGTTGACGTTCATGAATAGATTGAGTTGATCATCACTCTTCGTATGCTTATTATTCAAGACAGATAGAAACGTCTTGATGACTCCAAAATTACATTTTTGTCATTTTTAAAATTGAAAACACACAAGTGTTACACTGACTTTATTGAAAATAATGGTCACTAAATGACCGGATAACGAAAAATTAGTTTAATCCTAATGAGCTCTTTATTTTGAGAATTAATATGAAGGAGGTTCTATGGACCATCATCATGAAGATAAGAATACTGGCAATAGACTTATTGACCCTGTCTGTGGAATGGCCGTAACGCAGGCTTCTAAATTTTATGAAAAAATTGACAGTAAAACATTTTACTTTTGCAGTGAAAAATGCAAGTTAAAGTTTGAAAATGATCCTTTGTTTTATATTAATGAAGAGGGTAAATCTTCTCCAACTAAAAAATCAATGAATAGAGCTGAAGTAGATTCAAATGAAATTACTAATTCAGCTCATGTAAATACTTCCACAATTTATACATGTCCCATGCATCCAGAGATTCGACAGAATCAACCTGGAAACTGTCCAATTTGCGGTATGACATTAGAGCCTTTACTTCCAAATTTAGATGAGGCTGATGAAAATCCTGAACTCAAGGACTTTAAAAGAAGATTTTGGTACACGTTACCTTTGACCGTTATCGTAATAACCTTGGCGATGTTTGGTCATAAATTAAACTGGTTTGAAATTAAAGTACAAACCTGGATTGAACTTCTTCTTACCTTGCCAATAGTTTTTTGGGCGGGATGGCCATTTTTTGTTAGATGTTGGCAATCAATTTTAAATCGTAGTCCGAATATGTGGACTTTAATTGGAATTGGGACTGGAGCTGCATTTATTTATAGTGTCGTTGGAACCCTAGCCCCACAAGTTTTCCCAGCGTCTTTCATCTCTATGGGGCGTGTTGCTGTATATTTTGAGGCAACAGCCGCAATTATTTCACTGACCTTATTAGGTCAAGTTCTTGAGTTAAAGGCACGTTCGCAAACTTCGTCAGCAATAAAATCTTTACTTGGGTTGGCACCGAAAACCGCAAGAAAAATTAATGAAGATGGCACAGAGGAAGATATCCCACTTTCCCATGTACATGTTGGAGATTTGCTTAGAGTACGACCAGGTGAGAAGGTCCCCGTTGATGGAATAATTACAGAAGGTTCAAGTTCTATTGATGAATCAATGTTAACGGGAGAGCCAGTTCCAGTAACAAAACGTATAGGTGACCAAGTAATCGGTGCGACAATGAATATGAACGGTTCATTAGTGATACGTTCGGAAAAGGTCGGTTCTTCAACAGTACTTTCACAGATAGTTCAAATGGTAGCGCAAGCTCAGCGTTCTAAAGCCCCTATGCAAAGAATGGCAGATCAGGTAGCTGGCTGGTTTGTACTGGTGGTGATCGGTATATCTATCCTTACCTTTTTTGGGTGGGGAATATTTGGACCAGAACCGAGTTGGGTATACGGACTAATCAATGCTGTCGCAGTTTTAATTATTGCTTGTCCGTGTGCTTTAGGATTAGCCACACCAATGTCAATCATGGTGGCAACGGGTCGTGGTGCATCCAATGGCGTACTCTTCCGTGATGCTGCAGCAATAGAAAATTTACGTAAGATTGATACATTAATTATTGATAAAACAGGGACCTTAACAGAAGGTCGCCCCTCATTTGATAAGGTCATTGCTTTATCTGGATATGAAGAAAATGAAGTTCTCAGATTAGCTGCCAGCTTGGATCAAGGTAGTGAACATCCGTTAGCGGATGCAATTGTACAGGCTGCCCGTGAAAGAAATCTTGTACTAACAACACCAACATCTTTTGAGTCAGGTTCTGGAATTGGTGTTAAGGGTGAGTTAGATGGACAACAATTATCATTAGGCAATACAGCTTTAATGGAACAACTCGGCATATCAGTTGATACATATATCCCTCAAGCTGAGCAATTAAGAGCAGAAGGCGCAAGTGTTATGCATTTGGCTGTTGATGGGACGCTCGTAGGACTATTGGCTGTTTCAGATCCAATCAAAGTCAGTACACCTGAAGCTGTGCATGCTCTGAAGAATTCTGGATTAAGAATTATAATGGCCACAGGAGATGGTTTAACTACTGCAAAATCAGTTGGAGCTAAATTAGGTATTGATGAAGTATACGGAGAAGTTAAACCAGCAGATAAACTGGAACTGGTTAATAAATTACAAAAAGAAGGAAGAATGGTTGCAATGGCAGGTGACGGTATCAATGATGCCCCAGCTTTAGCTCAAGCGGATATTGGTATTGCAATGGGGACTGGAACAGATGTGGCTATGAATAGTGCTCAAGTCACTTTAGTCAAAGGTGATTTACGAGGTATAGAGATCGCTCGCTCCCTGTCAGAGGCCACTATTAAAAATATGAAGCAAAACCTGATGTTTGCATTCCTTTATAATGCATTAGGCATCCCTTTAGCCGCGGGTATTTTATATCCATTTACTGGTTGGCTACTTTCTCCTATGATCGCAGCTTTAGCAATGAGCCTAAGTTCAGCATCGGTTATTGGTAATGCTTTAAGGCTACGTAGTTAAGAAAGGATCATTTTCTGACTACTCATAATTTTTTAGATACTGGAAATGAGTAGTCAGTTGTCTTTTATTTACAAAAATTAGTTTTTAAAAGTTATTTTAAAAACTATCCGACCGTTGTTATAGTCTGCTTGAATCGTTGCGCCATGTACATCAAGAATTGACTTGGTAATTGCTAGACCTAAACCTGTGCCTTCCTCAACTCTTTGTCTGGATGCATCCGTACGGTAAAAACGGTCAAATAATCGATTCAGCTGTTCAGATGTTATTGGTGAGCTTTCATTTTCGATTGTGAATATAGTGGTATCAATATTTTGTCGGCAATTAATCTTAATTATTGAATCAGGTTTACCATATTTGATCGCATTTGATAGTAAATTACTCAGTGCACGACGTAACATTGAGGGATCGCCTTTTACGTATCCTTGTCCACTTTGTTCTAGGGACATTCCCTTTTCAGCAGCGATAGCATCATAGAAGTCAAATAAAGCAGAAATCTCTTTTACTAGGCTGACCTGTTGTAGGTTTGGTAAGTGTAGGCCATGCTCTGCCTTTGCAAGAAATAACATATCTGAAACCATTCGAGCCAAACGTTCAAACTCTTCCAGATTAGAAAAGAGAACTTCCTGATAAGTATTAATATCCCGACTACGAGATAAACATACTTGAGTTTGAGTCATTAAATTATTAATAGGTGTTCTAATTTCATGGGCCAGATCAGATGAAAAATCTGAGAGTTTTTCTACAGCCGTTTCTAGCCGATCTAACATATCGTTAAAGGCTATGGCTAATGATTTTAGTTCAGTGCGTGTATTATCGACCGCTAATCGTTCAGATAGATGCTGAGCTGAAATGCCTTCTGCAACTTTTGCCATTTTTTGAACTGGTCGTAATCCTCTCCAAGCGGCAAACCAACCTAAAAACATTAAACAAATTGTGCCTACAACGCCGATATATAATAACTGTCGTCTAAAATCATTTAAAAAGTGTTGATGTTCAGATGTATCGATCCCCACAATAATTTGGGCTGATGGAATACTAATATTATTAAAGGACTTTTTATAAACTAAGCCCCGATAGATTTTTTTTTGAATTTCCCATTCTATCCAAGGGGCTTGTTTAGATTTGACTAACGTTTGCGTCTTTATGACTGCTGGTGCTGAACTAAAAATGATTTGGCCTGTTGGACGTTCTATTTGAACAATCAGATCATGATGACCTACTAAAGCATCTTTTAAATATGTATTTAATTCATGGGTATTTGTAGGGTTCTGTTCAAGTAAATTTTCTAAAAGCTGAATTTTTCCTTCTAACTGGGTCCGGTCCTGAGTTTCAAAATGATGCATAACAAGTTGATGAATGACCAGCCCCATAATCAATAAGATGATGACAGTTGATAGAGAAAAGATAATTGCAATACGGAAGCTAATTGCATTAAACAATTTATGAGTCATCTTCTACCTCTAAGACATATCCCATCCCCCGGATGTTTTGAATTAACTTAGGGGTGAAGTTGCTATCTATTTTATTTCTTAACCGTTTAATAGCGACTTCAACTACATTGGTATCACTATCAAAATTCATGTCCCATATTTGAGAAGCAATTAAAGCACGAGGTAGAATTTCTCCACGTCTACGCATAAATAATTCCATCAATGCAAACTCTTTGGCTGTTAGGTCAATACGTTGCCCTGCACGAGTAACACGACGTTTACGTAAATCAAGTTCAAGGTCTGCAATAGTGATTAGGTTGCTATCTTCTTTTTGTTGTCCCCGACGGAGTAAGCTCTTAATTCGAGCCAGTAGCTCTGCAAAAGCAAAAGGCTTGACAAGATAATCATCAGCCCCTAATTCTAACCCTTTCACTCGATCATCAATTTGATCTCGGGCTGAAAGAAAAAGAATAGGCATGCTTTTACCGCTTTTTCTAATGTCATTAATGATATTCCAGCCGTCCAACTTAGGTAACATTACATCTAGAATAATTAGGTCATACTCTTCAGAAAGAGCCTGGTGTTTTCCTGTTAATCCATCTGTAACCCAGTCAGTAATATAGCCAGCTTCAGAAAGGCCTTGTTTAAGATAATCACCAGTTTTTTGTTCATCTTCAACTAATAAGATTCTCATTTATAAAAACCTGATTGCATTAATTAGGATCATAATAACGTTATAAATCCGTGATTCGGCGTAGATTACAAAAATGTCATTTTCATGTCATATAGATGTTTAGTGCCGGCCTTTAATGTATTCATATGAGCTAATCTTGGAGCAAAAAATGAAAACTTTATTTCGTCGTAGTTTAACTACTTTTTTATGTGTTGGGTCTTTGTTCGCTGGAACTCAGTCTTGGGCTGCAGAGGCTAAACAGACCAGTACAGTAAGTACTGCTGTTCAAGCAGATATCAAAGAACAAGGTAAGTGTCAAAAACCCTGTGATATGAAGAATGATAAAACAACTCAACAGGATCATAGCCAGCACGACCACAGTAAAATGTCCGATATGTCCCAAATGGATCATTCTAAGATGATGAATATGGACCCTTCTAAAATGGGAAATATGGATCACTCAAATATGATGAACATGGATCACTCTAAAATGAACATGTCAAATACATCAAATAAATAAAGAATACGATAAATGAGAGATTGGGGGTAAAGCAGTTAAACATGTTTTATCCCTTATCTTGATATCCGATAGGTGAAGTAAATGTCTAAAAAATTAAGTCATGTCTTTTTAATAGGAATCGGTTTATTTTCGTCGACTTGGGTTATGGCCGCGGTTAAAGAATATGATTTAACTATTGCTGAACAGACGGTGAATATAACAGGTAAGCCTTTAAAGCGAATTACGGTAAATGGTAAGTTTGTTGCACCTCTTCTTGAGTTTGAGGAAGGTGATGATGCTGTTATTCGTGTACATAACAAGTTAAAGAACCAAGATTCATCTATTCATTGGCATGGTTTAATCTTACCTGGCATCATGGATGGTGTTCCTGGATTTAATCAGTTTGATGGTATTGCACCAAATAAAACTTATGAATACAAATTTAAAGTCCGTCAAAATGGTACTTATTGGTATCACTCACACAGTAAAGGACAAGAACAGGATGGCCTATATGGCCCCCTCGTGATTTATCCAAAAAATAAAGTACCTTTATCAGCTGGAGAAAAGGCTGATAGAGATTACGTAGTCCTACTATCTGACTTTCATAATTCGACTAGTGGTCAAATTATGAGTAATCTCAAAAAAGAGGCTGATTATTACCAAAATAGAAGAGAAACGGTTTCTGATGTTTTTAAACAGATTAAAAAAGATGGCTTAAAAGCAACATGGCAAGATCGCTCTATGTGGAATCAGATGCGAATGCTTAAGACAGATATGTCTGATGTAACAAAGTATACGTTCTTGATGAATGGTAAAACCCCGGAACAAAATTGGACCGGAAATTTTAAAGAAGGAGAAAGAGTTCGTCTCCGCTTCATTAATGCATCTGCAATGTCTTTTTTTGATGTAAGAATTCCTAATCTAAAAATGACAGTAGTTAGTGCAGATGGCCAGCCAGTGAAGCCTGTACCAGTTGATGAGTTTAGAATTGGAACAGCCGAAACGTACGATGTTATCGTAGAACCAAAACAGGCAAATTATCAGATAGAGGCTGAATCTATCGATCGTAGTGGTTTTTCTATTGGTACATTACATAATGAAAATACCTTACCTGTAAAAAATATTTTGATGCCAAAACCACGTCCACGTTCTTTATTGACTATGGAGGATATGGGTATGGGGCATGATATGTCTTCAATGGAAGGTATGAACCACGATATGTCTTCTATGGGAAGCAATTCAAAAGACCAGTCAATGTCCGGAATGAATCATGACATGTCTTCAATGGAAGGTATGAATCACGATATGTCTTCAATGGGAGGCAATTCAAAAGACCAGTCAATGTCCGGAATGAATCATGACATGTCTTCAATGCAAGGCATGACACATAATATGGAAATGAATACTGCAATGACCTCACCAACACAAGTGAAAAATGGTGAAAATGTTTACGGTTGGGCGAATGCATCAACTCCAGCTGGTCTAAAAGCACTTCAATATAGTGATTTACAGTCATTAACGCCCCAAAAAGATACTCGTGCTCCAGAACGTGAAATTGAAATTCGTTTAGGTGGAAATATGGAGCGCTATATTTGGACAATTAATGGGAAGAAGTTTAATGAAACTGAACCATTCAAGGTTAAATATGGTGAGCGTATACGCTTGAAATTCGTGAACGACAGTATGATGGCTCATCCAATGCACTTACATGGCATGTTTATGCAACTAGAAAATGGCCAGGATGCTAGTAATATGCCAAATAAACATACTGTAATTGTCCCACCAGGTAAAACAGTTACAACCTTATTAACGGCAGATGAGTTAGGTGAATGGGCTATCCATTGTCATTTACTCTATCACATGTCTGCTGGGATGATGAATAAGCTTATTGTTGCAAATGTCGATAGCAATAGTTCTGATTCAAAAGATGTTGTTGCTCAACCTATTAATAATGATAAGGGGGTAAATCAACATGCACACCACTAAAAAACTCTATTCTAAAACACTTGTATCTTTAGCCTTGTTAGGATTAACAAGTGTTGCCTTTGCCAATGATCCATCTACCGGAAATCAAGTAAATAGCTCTCAATCAGAAAGTATGAGAGTGCTGTTAAAAGAACCAGGTGGGTTAGGTTATGCTGAAAGGAATACTTATCAAAAAACAACTTCTGGTAATGATGGAGATAATAGTACAGGGTTTGAAACTGTAATTTCCAATGGTCAGAATCATGATAAGCATCTTAAAGAACATGGTGGACAAATTTTTCAAACAACAAAGTTTGAGAATGAATGGACTGTGGATGAAGATGGTAAAGGTGCCTTAGGTTCAAAAATTGAAACTTTAATAGGTACAGATGAAAATCGCCTATTTATTGAAGCGAATTTGGATAAGTCAGAAAGCCATGACCCCAAATATGATGTGTCAGCACTTTATAGCCGCAATGTAGCACCTTTTTGGGATTTACAAGCTGGGGTGAGATACAGTGAAGATAAAAATAACAGCAACAGCGATCGAGTTGATGGTGTTATTGGGGTATTAGGGCTAGCTCCTTATTTCTTTGAAACCCAAGCTTATTTATATGGTGGGGAAAATAACTTTTGGGGAGCAAGTTTTGAAGTCGAACGTGATTTCTTGTTAACCCAGAAATTGATTACCCAACCTTACCTAGAAGTAGATGCTGTATTTAGTGATGATTCTAACTATGCTGCAAAATCAGGTTTATCAGAATTAAAAACTGGTATTAAAACGCGGTATGAGATAACTAAAAGAATCAGGCCTTTTATTGATGTGGCTTATCAATATGAAAAAGGACAAAAAGCTACCACTATGCAAGAAGCTACTGAGTCTGAAAAAGGTTGGAAATATGGTGCAGGTATCGAATTAGTTTTTTAAGGTGATATGACTTAGTATCATGAATGATAGCTTTGGCTATCATTCATGAAATTATTGCTATTTAATTTCGAATCTGTAAAACTAAAAAAGCTTAAATTTGGGTCTAAATCTATGCAGTGGTTAAAGACATGCCTATCGCTGTTTTTATCGTTTGCTATCCTGTTCGTCGGATCGGCTGCTGTTGCTTCGTCTGTACATAAGCGGTGTTTAATGCCATCTGAACAGATGCAACCTATACCAATGGAAGCATCTCAAAATCAGGATACAATGCACACTGATTGTATGAAAATAGAGACAAAGGCCAAAAAATCTTTACATGATCCATCCTGTATGTCTGAGCAGGAGTGCATTATGTCTTTTGCCAAGATTGCGTATACCCCTTCTCCACAAGAATTTCTGTACGCAAAGGTGTTCCCTCCTATAGAGCGATCGGCTTTTTATTCTCTGGATCAAAACCTTCCTGCTCCTTTTCCTTCAGTTCTCTGGAAACCCCCACGCTCTAACTAATTTGATGATTCATCGTCATTCATAGCATTTTTTATGGATGTTCTGCGCGTGCGCGTGTATATCATTTTAGAGCTAAAAATATGAAATTTTATAAAGAAAAGCTATCTCGCAGGGTGAGATGGCCGATAGGTGTGATCTGTTTTTCTCTAGTCTATGGTCAAGTCTATGCCCAGCCACTGACTTTGGATACAGCTTTGAAGCTTGCTGAGCAATATGCTCCAACTTTAAGAGTAAATAGTGCCCAAATTGAAGGGGCTGAGAATGTAGTTTTAGCTTCAGGTATTTTACCCAACCCTAAATTATTTGTCGGTTTGGAGAATTATCCTATATCTGGTGATGCGTCATGGTCAGTCACACAAGATGGCATGACCATGCAGAAAATTGGCGTTATGCAAGATTTTCCAAACCGCGCCAAAAGACAAGCCGAGGTCGAGTTAGCAAAAGCTGAATTGGGTTCAGTCACTGCTCAAACTGAGATTCTACGTATTGAGTTACGTCAAAAAGTTGCATCTGCTTGGTTTAAACGTTTTTATCTTGAGCGTAAATTGGCGCTATACGATGAACTGTTTTCAGAGAATCGATTACTTTCTCAGATGACCCAAACACAGGTCACCTCTGGTCGGACAATGGTTGCTGATGCACTTGATCCAAAACAAGAAGCCACGGTATTGCTTGACCAGAAGGATGATTTGCTTCGTGATTTAAATAAAGCCAAGCTAGAGTTGCATCGCTTGATCAGTGCAGAGCCTACCGAAAACCTTACTCAAATTGAAACCTTACCTGACCAAGCTCCATCCATCCATCTTGATTCATCAAAGTTATATCATCATTTGCATCAACATCCTGAATTAAAAGCATTTCAGGCAGAAAAGAAAACTGCTGAAGCAAAACTGAAGCAAGCTCAGGCTTTACAGAAACCAGATTGGGGGATTGAGCTTGCTTATCAGCATCGAGCACGCGAATTTGGCGATATGATCGGGGTTCAACTCACAACAGAGCTTCCAGTATTTTCAAAAAGACGTAGTGGGCCGCTCGTTCAGGCAGCTTTAGCCGAACAAAACCGGATCATTGCCGATCAAGAAGTTCAATACCGTGAACATCTCACCATGCTGGATGATGGGTTATCTGATCTTGATGCGCTTGATCAGCAAATTAGACGTGCAATGCAAATAAGTATTCCACTCGCTAAACAAAAAGTGGGTTTACAGTTGGCAAGCTACCAAGCTGGTAAAAGCAATTTGTCTGATGTTATTACTGCCCGACAATCTCTTTTAGAACAACGTTTGCGTCTCATTGATCTCCAACAACAACAGGCTGTGACTAAAGCCCAACTTTATTTTGCCTTTGAAGAACCAACCTTAAACTATGTTGAGGAGCAGCCATAATGTTAAGAAATAAATTGGCAGTGACTGTCATAGGAGTTGCCACAATTAGTTTGGTTGCAGGTGGTGGTGCTGGATATTGGATAGCACATCAGAAAGACAATCCTCAATCTACTTTAGCGGGTCAGCAACAGGATGCCAAAGTGTTGTATTGGTACGACCCAATGAAGCCTGAACAGCATTTTGATAAGCCAGGTAAGTCTCCATTTATGGACATGCAACTGGTACCTAAATATGCAGACGAAAATACTGCGATGACGGATGAAAGTCGTCCTACAGTCAAAATAGATCCATCTCTTCAACAAAATTTAGCCATCCGTTACGGCACTGTTGAACAGGCTGTAATTGGAAATGCCATGTTTACTAATGGCATATTACAAGCAAATGAACGGCAAACAGCTATTTTACAAACTAGAGCAAGTGGCTTTGTTCAGCGAGTGTATGGGCATGCTGTTGGAGATATGGTGACCGAAGGAAGCCCTATAGCTGATATTTCAATACCCGAATGGACTGGAGAGCAAACTGAATTTTTAGCTGTGCTCCGTACTGGAGATCGTTCCCTTATTCAAGCAAGCCGTCAACGTTTGCAGCTTTTAGGAATACCACAAAATGTGATTCATCAAGTTGAGCGAACTCGTCGAGTGCAATCTAATATAACTTTGCAAGCTCCCATTAGTGGATTTATTGATTCACTAGAAGTCCGCAATGGTATGGCTTTGGCTATGGGACAAACCTTGGCCACAATTAAAGGTATCAACCCGATTTGGCTAGAGGCAGCCGTTCCTGAAAAACAAATTGCTGGAATCAAACGAGGTATGAGTGTAGAAGCCAATTTTGCTGCTTTTTCTCAAAAAGTAACTGGCAAAGTTATCGACATTTTGCCTACCTTAGATACAACATCAAGAACTATTAAAGTTCGGATTGAATTACCAAATCCTAGTGGTCAACTTAAGCCAGGGATGTTTGCTTCTGTCAATATAATAAATAATCCCCAAAGCAGTTTGGTTGTACCAGAGCAAGCTGTTATACGGACAGGTACTCGGAATGTTGTCATTGTAGGGCGTGAGCAAGGGCGTTTTGAACCAGTTGTTGTACAGTTAGGGCAAAGTGATGGCAATAAAATTGCAGTCCTACAAGGGTTGAAAGCTGGTCAGAGAGTAGTGATTTCAGGACAATTTCTGATTGATTCTGAAGCAAATTTGCAAGGCATATTGGATAAGCTCAACACTGGGCAACCAATTACATCATCTCAAACGATTAAGAGGTCAACATATCAAGGTCTTGGTAAAGTTGAAAAAGTCACAAATCAAGATATTACCATTTCACACCAAGCTATTCCTGAGTTGGGCTGGGGTGCTATGACCATGATCTTTAAACAGCCAGTACAACCATTTACCCGAATTCAGCAAGGTGACCAGGTCAACTTTAGTTTTACAAAAGTTGGAAATTCTTATGTCATTTCTGACATTTCAAAGATGTCTATGGCATCTATGAAGAACTAACGGGAGAACTATTATGATCGCCCGTATTATTCGTTTTTCAATTTTGAATCGTGTATTTGTCTTATTGGCAGCTTTAATTCTGGCAGCTTGGGGTGTTTGGGCTGTAAAAAATACTCCGGTTGATGCTTTACCGGATTTATCTGATGTACAAGTGATTGTCAGAACTAATTACCCAGGTCAGGCACCACAAATTGTTGAAAATCAGGTGACGTACCCTTTAACAACAACCATGTTATCAGTGCCCGGTGTTAAAACGGTTCGTGGTTATTCTTTTTTTGGTGATTCATTTGTATATGTCATTTTTGATGAACATACCGATCTTTATTGGGCCCGTTCGCGTGTATTGGAATATCTAAACCAGATTCAGGGAAAAATGCCTGCAAATGCGAAATCTTCATTAGGGCCAGATGCCACAGGCGTTGGCTGGGTTTATGAATATGCGTTAGTTGATCCAACAGGACAACATGACCTTTCACAACTGAGAAGCATACAAGACTGGTTTTTAAAGTATGAACTAAAGACATTACCCAATGTGGCTGAAGTTGCTACGATTGGGGGAATGGTGAAGCAATATCAGGTTGTTTTAGATCCAAGTAAAATGGCCGCCTTAGGAATTACTCAAAACAATGTCATTGAAGCGATTCAAAAGGCCAATCAAGAAACCGGTGGTTCAGTTCTGGAGATGGCTGAAACTGAATATATGGTACGAGCTTCTGGTTATTTAAAGACATTAGAAGATTTTCGACAGATCCCGATAAAAACAAATAGTTTTGGGATTCCTGTTACTTTAGGCGATGTTGCAACTATTCAACTCGGACCGGAAATGCGTCGTGGTATCACTGAGCTGAATGGACAAGGTGAAACTGTTGGCGGTGTTGTGATTTTACGGGCCGGTAAGAATGCACGTGAAACGATTACTGCTGTGAAAGCAAAACTGGCTGAATTGCAACAAAGTTTACCTAAAGGAGTGCAAGTTGTTCCTGTATATGATCGCAGTAAACTGATTGATCGGGCAGTCGAGAATCTCAGTCATAAATTAATTGAAGAATTTATTGTCGTGGCTTTAGTCTGTGGACTTTTCCTCTGGCATTTACGATCAGCAATGGTAGCTATTGTTTCTTTACCACTTGGGATTTTGTCGGCTTTCTTAGTCATGTACTATCAGGGCCTAAATGCCAATATCATGTCATTGGGGGGGATTGCCATTGCTATTGGTGCTATGGTTGATGCAGCGGTTGTGATGGTTGAAAATGCACATAAGCATATAGAGACTTGGCAGCATGAACATCCCAATCAAGTATTAGAAACTCAAGCACGCTGGAATATTATTGCCCATTCCGCCAGTGAAGTTGGTCCTGCTTTATTTTTTTGCTTACTTATCATTACCTTATCTTTTATTCCTATTTTTACTTTACAGGCACAAGAAGGACGTTTGTTCTCGCCTCTGGCGTTTACCAAAACCTATGCCATGGCAGCGGCAGCTGGTTTATCCATTACCCTGATTCCTGTTTTAATGGGTTATTGGATCCGCGGGAAATTACCTTCAGAACAGCGTAATCCATTGAACCGTTTCCTCATCAAAATATACCGACCTATGTTGGATCAGGTTTTAACTCATCCAAAGACCACTTTATTTGGTGCGTTGCTAATTTTCCTTATTAGTCTTTTTCCTTTAACGCGATTAGGTGGAGAGTTTCTACCGAATATGGATGAAGGTGATTTACTGTATATGCCTTCAGCTTTACCAGGATTGTCCGCAGCCAAGGCCTCAGAACTGTTACAGCAAACAGATCGAATGATTAAAACGGTTCCAGAAGTTGCGACAGTATTTGGTAAAGCAGGGAGAGCTGAGTCAGCAACAGATCCTGCGCCTTTAGAAATGTTTGAAACCACGATTCAGTTCAAACCACGATCTGAATGGCGCTCAGGTATGACACCTGACAAGTTGATCAAAGAATTGGATAAGGCTGTTCAAGTACTGGGTTTAACGAATATTTGGGTGCCACCTATTCGTAACCGGATTGATATGTTGGCAACTGGGGTGAAAAGCCCAATCGGGATTAAGATTTCAGCAAATGATCTGCAAGATATTGATCGGGTAGCACAGCAAATTGAACAAGTGGCTAAACAGGTACCCGGTGTTAGCTCGGCTTTAGCTGAACGACTCACAGGTGGTCGATATGTTGATGTCGATATTAACCGTATGCAGGCTGCACGATATGGCCTCAATATCAACGATGTACAGCAAATTGTATCATCTGCGATTGGTGGGGAAAATATTGGAGAAACTGTTGAGGCATTAGCAAGATTTCCTATTAATGTACGTTATCCACGAGAGATTCGAGACTCACTGGAAGCTTTGAGAAATTTACCGATTGTAACTGAATCTGGACAACAAATTGTATTAAGTAGTGTTGCCAATATTCAAATTACAGATGGCCCTCCAATGCTAAAAAGTGAGAATGCTCGCCCAAGCGGTTGGGTTTATGTAGACGTACAGGGACGTGACTTAGCTTCGGTTGTGCAAGATTTGAAGCAATCTATTGATCAAAAAGTAAAACGCTCCTCTGCCATGAGCATTAGCTATTCAGGGCAGTTTGAGTTTATGGAACGTGCTAATGCGCGTTTAAAAGTCGTCATTCCAATTACATTGATGATTATTTTTCTACTGCTCTATTTGATTTTTAGACAAGTACAAGATGCGGTTCTGATTATGGCAACGCTACCTTTTGCTTTGATTGGTGGTATATGGGCCATGTATTTGAGCGGTTTTCACTTTTCAGTTGCGATTGCAGTTGGTTTTATCGCACTTGCAGGTGTTGCTGCTGAGTTTGGTGTAGTCATGTTGTTCTATTTGAAGCAAGCAGTTGAACATGCACAGCAAAACCTATCTTCTTCAACGGCACCCTTAACGGAGCAACAACTCAATGAGGCAATCCGAACAGGAGCTGTACTACGCGTTCGTCCTAAAGCCATGACGGTTGCCGTCATTTTGGCAGGCTTAATTCCTATACTTTTAGGGACTGGGACAGGTTCTGAATTGATGAGCCGTATTGCTTTACCTATGGTTGGGGGTATGATTTCAGCTCCTCTACTGTCAATGTTTGTTATCCCAGCTGCATATCAGCTTTTAATCAAAAGAAAACTATCAACACATTGATCGTTTTATTATTTCGTCTAAAGAGGTTTTATTATGTTGAAATTCATGAAAATTATTGCTCTTGTTACCACTATTGCTGCATTAAGCGCATGTAGTAAAAATGAAGCATCAGAGCAGAAGAAAGCAGACGCACCTATGGAGCAGATGAATAAGGAGTCTTCTACCGCTACAACGGCTCAAGCCGTTGGGGTGATTACTGCTATTGATACGAAAGAAAATATTTTAACACTCGACCATGAAGCAATTCCTGCGATTAATTGGCCAGCAATGAAGATGGGCTTTAAAGTTGCTGACCCATCCTTATTAAATGGTTTAACTGTAGGGGATAAAGTTGACTTTGAATTAAAAACAGAGAGTGAGAATCAGATTATTGTTGCTGTGAAAAAAAGCTCATAATTGGTTTGATACTTAAAAGACGAATGGATGCGAAGGCATCCATTTGTCTTTATAAAAGATTCTTGTTTTGATTAAAGTCTACTAATAAGCTGATATGTGATGAATGAGAAGAAATATGCAAGTGCGAATAAATATGTCGCCATGATAACTGGTTGCTTCCAACTACCTGTTTCACGTCGAATAGTTGCTAGTGTCGCAAGACAATGGGGGGCAAAAATATACCAGACCAAGAGCGACATCCCTGTTGCTAGCCCCCATCCATCAGGTCCCGAAATTTGACTAAGCAATGTTTGAGTTACAGTATCTTCATCACCAGACATTGCATAAATCACACCTAAAGCTGCAATTACAACTTCACGTGCTGCCATAGCAGGAATTAACGCGATACAGATTTCCCATGTAAAGCCAATTGGGGCAAATATAGGATGAATAAAGTGTCCAAGTTGCCCAGCTAAACTATAGTTGATAGCAGGCATTGTTGCATGCTCAGGAGGTTGAGGGAATGTCACTAAAACCCAAAGCAGTATTGATAATGCTACGATAATGCCACCAACCCTTTTTAAAAAGATCGTAGCTCGATCATAAAGTCCTAATGCAACATTTCGAATATCTGGTAATCGGTAAGTAGGCAACTCAAAGATAAAAATACTTTCTGTTTTATCTTTTCTAACTAGTTTCAAAAATAAAGAAACACATAGTGCTGAAACAATGCCAGCCATATATAGTCCAAAAAGAACTAAACCTTGTAGACTCAACCAACCATAAACTAATTTGTTTGGAATGAATGCCGCAATAAGTAAAGCATAAACAGGTAATCTTGCAGAACAAGTCATTAATGGTGCAATCATAATAGTTGCTAGACGATCTCTTTCCGAACTAATGCTTCGTGTTGCCATGACACCTGGAATTGCACAGGCAAAACTAGATAATAATGGAATAAAGGAACGTCCACTTAAACCGGCTTTAGACATCAACTTATCTAGAAGAAATGCTGCCCGTGGTAAATAACCTGATTCTTCTAAAATTAAAATAAAGAAGAATAGAATAAGGATTTGCGGCATATAAGCCAAAACACTACCTGATCCAGCGATCACGCCATCAACAATAAGACTTCTAAGTAAGGGATGAGTAATGAGCGGCCCAATTGTATCACCTAACCATGTAATTGAATTCTCAATTAATGAGATAAAAGGTTGTGCCCAGATAAATACAGCTTGGAACATGACAAACATGGTAAACGTTAGGATGACTAAACCAAGTACAGGGTGTAAGAAAATTTTATCCAAGAAGGCTGTTCTTGCATCACCGTTATCATTTTTTAAAATTACTTGTTTAGTAATATTTTTAATCTGATCAAAATGATTCAGATCAGAATGATAAGGAGTTACAAATAGATTTTTTTTATCTAATTGATTTAATAGATCCTGCACGCCTTTAGTTTTAACAGCAACAGCCTCAATAACTGGGATACCCAATAATTCTGATAGCTTATTAATATCTATCGAAATACCACGTTTTTTGACTTCATCCATCATATTTAAAACAAGAAGCATTGGTCGATTCAATGCCCTTATTTCAAGTACAAGGCTTAAATGTAAATGTAAATTTGTGGCATCAACCACACATACATATATATCAGGTAAAACCTCACCCTCCAGCTCACCTAAGCATACAGCTCTTGTTACCTCTTCATCTAGACTCGTAGGTTTCAAACTATATGTGCCAGGCAAGTCTAAAACTCTAACTGATTCACCAGATGGTAGTTTAAAGAAACCTTCTTTCCGCTCAACAGTAACACCCGCATAATTAGCTACTTTTTGACGAGTACCTGTTAAAGTATTAAAGAGAGATGTTTTTCCACAATTTGGGTTACCAATAAGTGCAATATTTTTACTGTTCATTTGAAACAATCTCTACAAAAATTCGTTCAGCTTCATTCTTTCTTAACGCAAATCGAGAAGTTTCAATTTGAACCAATACTGGATCACCACCGAAAAGTCCCTTAGCTAGAACTTGTAAAGTTTCACCAATTCTGAAACCTAACAATTCAAGTCGTTCGAGAACTGGATCATTTTTATCTAAATATTGGTTACCTTTTTTTAGGTCAACAATTTTGACAAAGTCGTTTGGTTTAACTTGGAATAAATTCATTTTTAATACTCTTATTTCAATGCCAAAATTTTTCGAGCACCGTTAAGTACGAAAAGCGAAACAATTATTCCTATAACAAGATCTGGATATGCGGAACATGTCAAAGCCACAAGGAAGCCAGCAATAATTACACCTAGATTCACAATCACATCATTAGCTGAGAAAATCCAACTTGCTTTCATATGTGCTCCACCATCTTTATGTCCAGAGATTAGATAAAGACAGGCAACATTCGCAATTAGTGCAAAAAAGCCGATTACAATCATTAATAAAGATTCAGGCTCACTACCTAATACAAAACGTCTAATTACATCGACAATTACAGTTATTGCGAGAAATAATTGAATCCAACCCGCAAAATGCGCGGCTTTAACTTGATACTTTGCAGCTTTACCTACAGCATAAAGTGCAATCCCATAAACAGCAGCATCTGCAAACATATCAAGAGAGTCTGCGATTAACCCTGTAGATGCAGCAATTAGTCCACTAATAAATTCAATAACGAAAAGTGCAGCATTAATAGCTAAAAGAATTTTTAAAACTTTTGCTTGTTCAGACGTATCTGCTTTTTCAGGCATTTCACCCACAGAGGTGGCGGTACTTTCAAGTTTGGCTCCAAAACCAAGTGCTTCAAGTTTGCTAGTAATTTTATTAAGACCATCATTATGAAAAACTTTCAATTTCCGATTAGGTAAATCAAATGTTAGTCCTTTGATCTCATTTACTGGAGACAATGCCATACGAACCATTTGCTCCTCAGCAGAGCAATCCATTTTCGGAATCAGAAACGTACTGATTTCTTTTGCATGCTCTTTATTTACATAGGCTTCAGTTTTATTTAATTTTGCTCCAAACCCAAGAGCTTCAAGTTTTGCAGTGATTTCATTACTTTTACCATTATGCATAACTTTTAGGTTTCGATTCGGCAAATCAAAAACTAGCCTCTTAACATTTACCAAAGAAGATAAAGTCATCCGAACCATTTGTTCCTCTGCGGAACAATCCATTTTAGGGATTTTATAGTCACTGATGAAAGTCGCTACATCCTCATTATCATTAACTGTCTCAGGTGAACTTATCGAATCTGGGGTACAACATGAGTTTGACTGCGTAGAACATGGCTGAGTACTAGCACAAGGATCTTTTTCATCTGGCTTAGATTGTTGTGGTAATTCATTACCACAACAAGAACTTTTACTTTCTTCAGCAGTTAAATCTTTACTGTTACCAGAATTTGTTTCTGATTCATTTTGATTTTGCTTAGTGTCTTCACAAGAATTTTCTTTATTACAACCGCAACCACTCATTGATGTGCCCATAGTCATATCTTTACTTATTGCATATTAAAATCTCTATAGCTACTATAGAGTCAAGTTGGATTTTGAGTATTTCTAATGTTTATGAAGATAGGAGAGCTCTCTGAAAAAACGTCGTGCTCAGTACTGACAATACGGTTTTATGAAAAAGAAGGTCTAATCCCGCAACCTGATCGAACTCAAGGTAACTATAGACTATATACTGAAGATTACATTGATCGGTTGAAATTCATTGTGAATTGTCGTTCTTTGAATATGAACTTAATTGAAATCAAAAAATTACTAAATTATAAGGATCTACCTAATCTAAATTGTTCTGATGTGAATGAGCTTATCGATTCACATATTAACGATGTAGAGGAAAATATTCGGAATCAGCAGAAACTCATACAGCAGCTATTAGAAATAAGAAAGACTTGTGATGGGTTATGTACAGTGGAAAAATGTGGTGTACTGAAGAAGTTAGCCTGAATAAAAAGTTAGTGATCACATTTGTCTCTCAAACTTACTGATACGTATATTGGCTTATTTAATATTATTGCTAAATTCTTAATCTAAAATGAATTGTTTACAGCAGTTTTTCAAATTTAACTAGCTTATTTAATGGATTGTATTTTGCAGACCATCTGGCTAGTTGGTTATGGTGAATGGACAGGCATGACATCGGCAACATTAATTGGGGTTTCTAGAACTGCCAGAGCAGTAGTCGATGAAATAGTTGTCTATTTAGCCATAGATTAAATAGTTGAAGGGGGAGATAAATTACTTACTCCCCAGAAAACATCTCATTTACTCATTGTTAAATACCTAATCGATGAAAACTAGATTATCAAAGGTTTGAGTTCTGTTAGGTGGGAGGGCTTGAAGGTAATTGGTATCCAAAATTTATAAATCGAAATTTTCATACCAGCTAGCCCAACTGTTTAGCTTTTTACCTGCATACTCCACAGTACCTTCAGCCCACTTAATATCATGCTTATCCCTCAGGAGCTGCCCAACGAATGATGCAGTTAATTTTTTAGTTCCTGAATACAGTTTCTTTATTAATATGGTTTCTTGGATACTTAACTCATTTGAAATCGCATCGTAAAGATAAGATTCGATATCTTCAACATCTCTAATTTTATTATCATCATCAACTAAATTATATCTCTTGAAAATTTCCACAGCTTTGGCATTACTACTACCATTTTTGTATTCAGAAATTTTCTTACCCTTAAGTTCATTATAAATATTTATAGTTAATTGAGGACTATTTCTTGGTATGAAAAAAGAAGATTGCTGGCGTCTAACGTTACTGACAGATGTTTTTACAGAACCTATATCTTTATAAAACCATGTGTATGTTTCAATTGACCGAGATAAAAAGCCCGTAATTTCTAGCCATTTACACATTCTGATAGCATAGTATCTCCATGTTTTATCTGCATAATCATTGTTAGAGTAAATACTTTTCATTAAGTCTATAAAGAAAGCCAAAGTAATATTTGTACCGTTAGGTAAGTCCTTTAAACTTAAAGTAATAATATGTTTTTTAAATTTTTCTCTCATTAATGAGAGAATACTTTCCATGGAATTCCCTGTAGCTAATATTTCCTCTGACAATGAATATTGGCTATTCTCCCTTACTGCAATGCCAAATGTCAGTAAGTCTGTACCAATATTTTGAATAGTACCATCAGATAAATTCGTTTTAATTTCCAATTCGGGAATGGAAATTGGAGTGCCTGTTAAATGTTGCGCTACATTCCAGATAGCAAGAAAATCATTTGATGGTAAATAGCGAAGAGAAATAATAGGAATACTCTCTGTTAATATATATTCTCTAAAAATATCCCAATAAATATTTAATCTAATACCACTTTTAATGATTAGTCGTTTATGAAGCAGGTTTGTGACTACATCTTCTCCACATGTATCGATTGTATCAACAAGATCAACAGGTGCTCTTTGAGCAATAAATTTTAAAGCTCTAACTTCATTAGGATTTAACTCTTCTAAATCACTAGCGAAAAGACTTGAGATATCTAATTTATTCTCTAAAAGCTCCTCTTGTTTTTGGCCTGACAATATTTTTTCATGTAAATGAATGCATAGTTTCTTTAACAACCATGGATAACCCTGACTACTTACAATTAAGTTATGTCTTAAGTCGCTATGAACTTTTTCTCCAATTGCTTCCTCAAACTTATTTATGACCGCATTAGATTCTCTAACAGAAAATGGATTTAATTTTCTTACAATTCGATAATCTGACAAACGATGCCAGAAGAAATAAGCAGGATGTTCCGAGTGGGTTGTACTATCAGTCTTCCATGCAAAACCTATGCATAAATTTGTTTTTAAACTAGCCGCATCTAATAGAATGTTCGTTGCATTATTAAATAGTTCGAATAACTCTGGTTTACTAAACAACTCTTCAAATTGGTCAAAAACTAATACTACTAATTGCTTTGACCTTTCAAGGCTATTCAAGTATTTAGCTATAGATTCAGACTCTAAAGGATGGTTTACGTTAGTTATTTGTAATTTAATAGTTGGATCACCAAAACCTTTTATTTGGGCCTCTTGTAAAGTTTTTAACAATGCGGAGTAAATATATTCTGGTGATTTAGCCGCACGAACATCAATAGCGTAAAGAAATAATTTTTGTTTTTGATGACGATTTTTAGCTTTTTCAGAAAGAGTAATAATCAAAGAACTCTTGCCTAATCCAGAATTACCAGTAATAGCAAAAATCCTAGTATTTATTTCATTTGTTCTAATCTTCTTAAAAAAATCAAAAATCTCTTGAATATCCTTAGTTCTTCCTACGAAATCCTGTGGACGTGCAGGTCGATAGTCATTCCAATCTTCGCCTCTTTGAACTTCTACAACTTCAATTTGAGAGTCAAATAAAGGTTTCATCTCTTTTTTTGTATTTATAATTTTAGAAAAATCTAACTTAGAAAGACTACTATCTGTAGAGGCAATGTTATCTAGTAGTTCTTGATCTTCAACTAAGACACCTGTTTTTGCATAATAACATACAGCATTTGTTGGAATGCCTGCACTTAATATTGTACTTACCCAAAAATTTCCAAAAGTTGTAATTAATAAAAACCATTCACCAATGCTGTTTATATCAAGGTGTTGTTCTAGATGTTCACGAGGTATTGAGCTAATAATTTTAGATGCTTGTAGTGATTCAACAATATCTGTTGATGAATAGACTACTATACGATCACCAAGTGGTCGACTAGGTAGCTCCTCACAAAATCCTTTCGCATCTTTACTAAATTCTGAAGTACCTATTAACCAGCCTTCACTATAGTGATATGTGCTGAATTAGCAGGAGACTTTCACTTGGGATATGCTAGGCAGCTAAC
>NZ_JBQENP010000025.1:0-42170 GCF_052044755.1 Acinetobacter sp. 22512
AACTCGCGACCCCAACCTTGGCAAGGTTATGCTCTACCAACTGAGCTATTCCCGCGTGCCGCTTATAATACATTAAGCAAAACAAGGGTCAACAACTTTATGCAAATAATTATGCTGATTGCATAAAATAAAAACAGAAATGAGCATTTAGCGGTATTTTTATTGTTAAGTTGCCGAATAAATAGACATTTTGTTTGAAGTCAAAGCATACAAGAGCAACTTTTGTTTGTGTGTAGACAAGGTATACTAGGTGCAAATATACGAATAATCGTAAAAGGAAAAGCTATGAGCCTTGAACAACAGTTGATTGAACGGTTACAAACACTTGCACCTAGCCATTTGGAAGTGATCAATGAGTCTGCCGGGCACGGTGGTTATTTTCCAGGTAAGGAATCTCATTTTAAAGTGATTATAGTGAGCGACGAATTTAATGGATTGCGTTTGGTTCAACGTCATCAAAAAGTATACGCGTTAGCTTCTGATTTGATGAATCCAGGCCAAATTCATGCTTTAGCGATTCATGCTTATTTGCCAAGTGAGTGGCAAGGTCAAGCTCCTGCTAGCCCAGAATGTGCACATGCACCTAAAAGCTAAGGGTTAATTTCATGGATGCACATTTACTCACTAAAATTATTCATATGACTGCAGTAGCTGCCGCACTTATGGTCTTTGTTTTACGCGCTTCAACTCTGTTTATAGGTGTTCAAGGTGAACAACCCAATCCAGCAGGGCGTAAAGTATTAGTTGCCTTACAACATTTGTCATTTACCGTGGTTTTCATTACGGGTGCAATTTTGTTAGTCATGAAAGACTTTCAAGTACAACCGTGGTTTTACGCTAAAATTATTCTATTTTTAGTGTTGTTATCTTCCCTGATGAAAGCCTTTAAAAAAGATGACACTCTTTTGTTGGCACAGCGTCGTGCAGGTTTGGTCATTAGTGCGATTGCATTTATTGCTATTATTATCTTAGTGATTGTGAAACCTGTTTTTGCTTAATTGTTCTACATTCTTTGCCTTTTTGATTAAGCTCTAGGTTAAACTGCGTACAGTAAAATAATATGCAGAGGGAAACATGTTAACTCGTGTGGTGTTTAACCAAAAAGGCGGTGTAGGGAAATCAAGTATTACTGTAAATTTGGCTGCAATTAGTGCCAAACATGGCTTAAGAACATTGGTGATCGATCTTGATCCTCAAGCCAATTCTAGTCAGTATCTTTTAGGTGACGAAGCAACCTATTCTGCTGAAAAATCAATTTTAGAGCCAAATATCGAAAATTTCTTTGATGATGTGTTGGGCAACAATCAACAAAAGGGTTTAATCGGTAACGCATTAGGTTCAATTTTAAAAGCTCCAAGAAATAAAGATCTCGACAGTTTTGTTCATTCAACTCCTTTTGCAAAATTAGATGTGCTTCCAGCAAGTCCTACACTTGGCGCGCTTGAACATGCGCTTGAAAGTAAACATAAAATTTATAAATTACGTGATTCGATTCAAAACTTAGTTGGGCGATATGACCGTATCTATATAGACACACCACCAGCGTTTAACTTTTTTACTCTCTCTGCTCTGATTGCGGCAGATAAAGTACTCATTCCTTTCGACTGTGATGTTTTTTCAAAGCGTGCGTTACAAACATTGATTGAAAATGTTCTCGAAACGCAAGATGATCATAATGATCGCTTGGAAATTGAAGGAATTGTGGTGAATCAATTCCAATCCCAAGCAAAATTACCTCGGGAAGTGGTTCAGCAGTTAAAAGATGAAGGGTTGCCTGTACTCAATAGCATGTTACCGCCTTCGATTTTGATGAAAGAATCGCATCAGAAAAATTTACCTTTGGCCCATTTGGCACCCGAACATAAATTGACTCAAGCTTATGAGACATTGTTTGGTGAGATTGAGCCAAAACGATAAGAGAAAAATGATGAAAGGCTTATATATTGCGCCTTTGGTGGCAGCCACTTTACTCCTTGGCGCTTGTGCTACAACGGTAAAACCGACTTATGTGTCTCCGACACAATATCAATCTTTGAGCTGCCAACAGCTACAAAGTGAATATAACCGTATTCAGCAATATATCGACAATGGCGTGCAAACTCCAAAAAGTACAGGTATGGGTGTTGGTCTTGGACTCGGTGGTGGCTGGGGACGAGGTGGTTGGGGATTCGGTCCATCTATTTCTGTAAATATGGGACAGTCTTCTTCAACGAAAAACACCGAACTTTCACGTGTTTTAGGCCAACAAGAAGCAATTGTTCAGGCTGCTCAGTTCAAGAATTGTCCAATAATTGTTCGTAAAAAGGCCAATTAATAGTCAGCTTTGCATCACAATATGCTAACTAAGGCATGTTGTGATGAATAAAGTTTAGCAAAATGTTTCATAATAAAATTAATATAAATAAGTGGTTTATCAATTTTTAAGCTTCCAAAATTCTGTATTTTCTGTAATCAAAAAGCCTTATAAACTTGCTATATTTTGCCTGTTTCGTTTAAGGTGGCCCCATCTTGGATATTATGGAAACTTTATGATTGAGAGTTGGTTTTTTGTATTGGCAATGTTGGCTGTTTTGCTCATTCCAGGGCCGACAAATGCTTTACTTGCAACCGCTGCTCATTCTCAAGGTTTATCTAAAGCGTTTTGGCTTATTCCTATGGAATGGTTAGGCTATGCCTACGGTATTAGCTTTTGGGCTGTGTTTATTCATTTGGCAGCACCAGTTTGGCCTGCGTTATTGCTCATTTTACATATTACAAGTGTGGCATATGTGTTCTGGATGGCATTCCGATTATGGAAAACCACCCATTTACAACAATTTAGTCAAACTCACCGTAACATTCGCCCACGTCAATTATTCTTCTCAACCTTAAAAAATCCGAAATCCTTACTTTTTGCTGCAGGTATTTTCCCTGCCGAAACATGGAATTCGCCTGAAAATTGTCTAATAGTATTTGGTGTTTTTACATTGACGCTCATTCCAGCTGCGAGTTTCTGGATGATTTTTGGACGTGCACTATTAACGGGCCCAGTACAAAAAATAAAAGCCGATCATTTATATAAAGGATCGGCTATGTTGCTTATTTTATGTATGCTTCCAGTGGTATTCCGTTTCTTCTAAATTAAGCCTTAAGCATTGGTTTTCCGGCTTTTTAGCTTTTCACGTATAAAGCCGATGATGCCCGGTAAAACGCTAATAATAATGATGCCAAAAATAAGATGAGTGAAGTTATCTTTAACGATTGGCATATTTCCAAATAGATAGCCCAACGCCACAAAAGAAGCGACCCAACAAAATGCCCCAATCACATTATAAGTTAAGAAAAACTTATAGTTCATGCTGCCAGCACCCGCAACAAAAGGGGCAAAAGTACGGGCAAATGGAACAAAGCGAGCAAAAATAATTGTTTTGCCACCATGACGAGCAAAGAATTCTTGAGTTTTAATTAAATGCTGCTTATTAATGAATCGTGAATTCATTTCAAATACACGTGGACCGATAAAACGACCAATATGGTAGTTCACTGTATCGCCTAAAACGGCAGCAATGAAGAGTAGAGCACCCAATAACCATGGATCCATCGCACCTGTAGATGCTGCTAAAGCACCAGCTGCAAATAGTAAACTATCTCCTGGTAAAAACGGCATAACCACTAAACCGGTTTCGACAAAGATAATTAAAAATAAAATGCCATAAATCCACGTCCCGTAATTTGTAATAAACTCGGCGAGATGTTGATCAACGTGTAGAATAAAATCAAGAAGTTCCATGAGATGATTAAGTGGTAAACCGTGCTCAAATCCTAGCAGTGACCCTATAGAAAGTCAGTATAAAACATCAAAAATATACAAATTGATCATCCTGTTTGTGCAACGATATATATGGATTTTGAGTATTTAATTATCAATGTCCCAAACCTAGAATGAGCTCATCAATAAATAAGCATTTAAATAAAGGTGGCAAAATGTTTAATCCAAATGTAGTGGTCAAAAATATCGTAACGCAATCAGGCGCGGACAGTTTTATTAGTCTTATTGCTCGTCTTCTTATGGCTTATATCTTCCTTGTTGCTGGTTGGGGGAAAATTACCGGTTATGCAGCAACTGCAGGATATATGGAAGCAATGGGTGTACCAGGTGGAATTCTTCCTTTAGTTATCTTGGTTGAGTTTGGTGGTGGTTTAGCCTTGTTATTTGGTTTCCAAGCACGCTTTGCAGCTTTCGGTCTTGGTATCTTCAGTATTTTAACCGCATTCTTGTTCCACCAAGGTGGGGCTGATGCAGCGGCACAATACAATAATGGCATCCACTTTATGAAAAACTTAGCAATGGCAGGTGGTTTATTCTTCCTAATGCTTCATGGTGCTGGCCGTATTAGTTTGGATCATGCAATCGAGAAATAATATTCAAGACAAAATAAAAACCGGATGAGCAATTCATCCGGTTTTTTTTATTTCTTTATTTTAAAAATTAAAGCATAAATTGGATTTGCAATTCACCAACCACGAAACCAAGAACTGCGCCGACTGCAATCAAGGCCCACTCATCTTCTTTAAATGCAGGACGTAACATCCCTTCAAATTCAGAAGGTGTTAATTTTTGCATACGTTCAATGAGTGTGCTACGAATATTCATTGCATCTTCTGCATAAGACTCTACATATTTCATCGTCTCTGGAAGCTGTTGCATAATACGTTCAGCAACTTGTGATTTCATATTCTGATATTTTTCTCCGCCAATTGCATATACAACTAACGGACGAATAACCCCAGCTTGCATATCAATTTCTTGTTTGACATGGCGGTTAACCAGATCAATAACACGCGCAGAATGTGTACCCGAAAATAACTCTTCCATCATGTGACGTGAAGTTAAAAGCTGTTTAGAAATTAAAGCTGCATAGTCAGCTGCAACTTCATTTTGACGTTTAATAAACAGACCTTGCCATGTGTAACCCAATATCTTTTTGGGATAAAGTGGTCTAAACATCATTTGCAGTGCAATCCAGTCACTGAAGAAACCCACAAAACCACCAAACAAAGGTAGCATCCAAGGATATTTTCCTTGAGTGACAATCCAGCACAGCATCTGAACCACACCAATACCGAAGCCAAATACGAAACCTACATTACTGAAAAATTTAAATTCTTGTTTCCCTACACGTTTAAAAATATTGTTGAGCAAACGTTTATCTTTAAGCAAGTTGCTGATAACAAGATGTTTAATATCAAAGTATCGATTCACATCACGTTGTACTTCGCTCATGATGTGTTCAACAATTTCTGGTGCTTTGGATTGCACACGACGGATGAGTCTTTGGCGAGCAAATTCTGGCATGCCTTCCCATAAACCAGGCTGATACTCTTGAGCAACGTCACGGGTAATATCTTCAGCCGCTGCAAGTAGGGGTTTTTCTATTTCTTTGGCAATACGTTTAGGATCTAGGCGTGCAAAAATTTCTTCAGGCTTAATGAGCTTTGCTGTCATGAGCTCAACAGCAATGGTTGCCATTTTCTCGGCTTTGCGAGGCACAATGCCTTGCCAACCCAAAAATGGTTTAATACCTTTAAATTCAAGTGGTGAAAACATCATCTGGATGGCGACCACCTTGGTGATATAGCCAATTAAACCACTCATAAAAGGAATAGAGACATACAACCAAAAATGTTGCTGGAAATCTGCAATCATAGTTTGAAGCATTGTTGTTCCTTAGATTTCTATTGATTTTGATAGGGGGCAACAAGCCATAAAAATGGATAATTGTTTAAGCACAGACAAATATCGCTTATGGTATTTACCTTTCCATGGTAATGCCTGTTTTATCGGCTCATCTTAACATCAAATCCAAGACGATGTTGCATAGAATGTGATGAATTTATCAATACACATGGAGTTTTTAAGCGTAACCCATACAGTTGATAAATATAAGTAAATTTTGATTTATATCAAACAATTCAATTATAGAAATGATTCTGATATGAAAAAAATAAGATATATGATGATTTGCGGTGCGTCCAAGCGCGAAAAATGTTAAAATGGCGCGCTTAATTCTTTTGCCATTTAGTGGTTTGTCATGACTACCAATACTCAAATTACTGAAGATCGTATCCTGATTCTGGATTTCGGCTCTCAATATAGTCAGCTCATTGCACGTCGTGTACGTGAAGCTGGTGTTTACTCTGAAATGTATGCTTTTGATATGTCTGAAGAAGACATTCGTGCTTTTAAGCCAAATGGCATTATTTTGTCAGGTGGACCTGAGAGTGTGCATGAAGAAGGTAGCCCTCGCGCACCACAAGTAGTGTTTGAGTTAGGCGTTCCAGTATTGGGTATTTGCTATGGCTTGCAAACCATGTCTGAACAGTTAGGCGGTAAAGTTGAGCCGGGTACTGTACATGAGTTTGGTTATGCCGAAGTTGATATCGTTAAACGCGATCAACTGATTGGTAACTTACAAGACCGTGAAAACCAACTTCATGTTTGGATGAGTCATGGTGACAAAGTTAGCCAGATTCCAGAAGGCTTTACCATTACTGCAAGCACACCAAGCTGTCCAGTTGCTGCTGTAAGTGATGAAGCGCGTCGTTTTTATGGCGTGCAATTCCACCCAGAAGTAACACACACGGCAAAAGGTGAAGAGTTACTTGCAAACTTCGTTCATAAAATTTGTGGATGTGGCGGTCTTTGGACGCCTGAACACATCATTGATTTACGTGTAGAACAATTACGTGAACAAATCGGTAATGAAAAAGTTCTTTTAGGTCTTTCTGGTGGTGTTGACTCATCTGTCGTTGCTGCGCTTTTACACAAAGCAATTGGCGACCAGTTAACATGTGTATTTGTTGATAATGGTTTACTTCGTTTAAACGAAGGTGATCAAGTGATGCAAATGTTTGCTGAAAACATGGGTATCCGTGTTATTCGTGCAGATGCTGAACAACGTTTCTTAACTGCATTGGCTGGTGAAGTTGATCCAGAGAAAAAACGTAAAATCATTGGCCGTGAATTCATTGAGGTATTTGCTGAAGAAGCACGTAAACTTGATGGCGTGAAATTCTTGGCACAAGGTACGATTTACCCAGACGTAATCGAATCTGCTGCAAGCAAACAAGGTAAAGCACACGTAATTAAATCACACCACAACGTGGGTGGTTTACCAGAAGATTTAGCATTTGAATTGGTAGAACCTTTACGCGACTTGTTCAAAGACGAAGTTCGTAAATTAGGTACTACACTTGGCTTGCCACATAGCATGATTTACCGCCATCCATTCCCGGGCCCTGGTTTAGGTGTTCGTATTTTGGGTGAAGTGAAGAAGGAATATGCTGATATTCTTCGTCTTGCTGATGACATCTTCATGCAAGAGCTTCGTGACAGCGGTTGGTATGATAAAACTGCTCAAGCATTTGCTGTGTTCCAACCAGTTAAGTCAGTTGGCGTAGTAGGTGACGGTCGTCGTTATGCATGGGTAATTGCGCTTCGTGCAGTTGAAACAGTTGACTTTATGACAGCTCGTTTTGCACATTTGCCATACGAATTAGTTGATAAAATCTCAACACGTATTATGAATGAAATTAAAGATGTATCACGTGTTGTATACGACGTGTCATCTAAACCACCAGCAACGATTGAGTGGGAATAATTTTCCGCTGTTTATTGTTAAAGAAAAGGACGCATTAGCGTCCTTTTTTATTACTTAGCTTTTAAAGCTCAAAATTAATTTTGATAACTATCAAAGCAATAGATCAACTCTTATTACTTTTACTTGATCAAAGATATATTAAGATATATCGTAATATACATAAATTAAACACATTAGAGAATCTTTAGAGATGAAACAACAATCAGAACATCATCGTTCGGGACGCCGTGGAAGACTTTTTGAAGCTGGACGCATGAAACTTTTGGTACTTCATCTCATTCAGCAAAACCCAAAGCATGGCTATGAAATCATTAAAGAAATAAGTGATTTGGTAGGCGATGGCTATACGCCAAGCGCAGGAACAATTTATCCAACATTAACAAGTCTTGAAGAAATGAATTTGATTAATTTGCTGGATGTAGAGCGTAAGCAATATCAAATCACGGAATTTGGGAAGGCTTACTTAACTGAACAACAAGACAAGTTGAACGAGTTATTAGAAAAACTACGCTTAAGACGAGAAATCCACAGTAATGATGAATTAATCGAAATTCACCGTGCAATGGAAAACCTAAAAACAGCCTTGCGTTTGAAGTTGAACTCGGCAGGTTTACAGCAAGAGCACATTTATCAAATTGCCGAAAAAATTGATCAGGCTGCTGTTGCTATTGGGCGGCTATAAATCGACCTTAAACAAGTTGAAATTTTTCAAAGTTATTAATTTTTAAGAGAGAATTTATATATGAAACAACATCAATATCATGTCACGGTACAACACTTAAAAAATGCAAAAGGAGAAGCTTCAACTTATACTGAACGCCTTGAATTCTATGCGGGAAATCATGACGATATTTTTGAAATTGTTGAACGCTTAAAAAAAGCAGATTTTTTTGATGATGAAACAACAAAATCTTTTGGAGTTGGGCTAAAACTTTTTAGTGAGGTTATGCTTGAAAACCGTGACCACCCACTATTTCAAGAGTTTCTCCCACAATTTGGTCAATTTATGAAAAACCTAAAACAGCTCGTTAAAACTCAATCATCTTAAGCTGCTCAATGCAGCTTTAATTTTATGTAATTAACAAATGATTGTCTCATTCATAGCACCCTGTGTATTACTAAAAGACTATATTGAATAATGAGTGTATTGTTAAGATCATTACAACGACTCATTGCAAAAGCATAGGTAAAAGAGAGTAATATCATGAGCAATAATAATGATTACGATATTTCTGATTCAAAGGATTGCGAAAAATTTGCCAATCAGTTTATTCAGGAATTTCCAATTCGCTCTGCTGAAATTGGACAGGGGACAGTCATTAAGCGGGCTTTACCTAGCCGACAAAAACGAATGATTGGTGCGTGGTGTTTCCTAGATCATGCGGGCCCAGTAACTTTTCCGGCGGGTGATGGTTTAGATGTTGGTCCTCATCCTCATATTGGTTTGCAAACCTTCACGTGGATGATTGAAGGCACCATGATGCATACCGATAGTCTAGGCTCAAAACAACTGATTCGACCTAAACAAGTTAATTTAATGACGGCAGGTCACGGAATTTCACATACAGAAGTTGCACCTGATACAGAAACTCAAATGCACGCTGCTCAGCTCTGGATTGCCTTACCAGATGCTAAGCGCAACATGGATCCGAAATTTGAACATTATCCTGAACTGCCTGTTGTTGAGAAAGACGGTCTAGAGTTTACCGTGCTTGTGGGTGAATATTTGGCAACTACTTCTCCAGTAGTTGTACATACACCGTTAGTGGGTGTTGACCTCATTGCTACCGAAGATACTAAAACCCGCATTCCATTAAATCCTGAGTTTGAATATGGTTTTATGGCATTAGATGGTGTTGCCCATGTGAATGGCCATGAGTTAACGGCTGACAACATGGTGGTATTAGATACTGGTCTTAGTGAGATCGAAATTGAAGTAAAGAAAGGGAACCGTGTGCTGTTAGTTGGTGGTGAACCGTTTGAGACTCCAATTTTGCTATGGTGGAACTTTGTTGCACGTACAATGGATGATTTAAAAGAAGCCCGTGAGCAATGGATTAACCATGATGCACGTTTTGGTGAAATTCCAGATTATGTTGGTGCACGTTTAGAAGCCCCTGTTCTTCCAGATCAAATGAGAGCATCAAAATGACAGCAGTAATCGCAAGCAGTAAAGCAAAGCCCCTTGCTGAACAATGGAAGGGCGAAATCACCAGTGGTCGTCACCAATATTTTTGTGATGAGCCAGAAAAGTTAGAAGGGCAAGATCAAGGCCCAGCGCCATATGATTTGCTCACTGGAAGTTTAGCCGCGTGTACGCTCATTACTTTAAGAATGTACGCAAAGCATAAGGGTTATGATTTTGGTGAGTTTTCGGTTGAAATCGATTTTCATACCAATAGAGAACATGAAGAACATATAGAACGTCGTATTGTTTTTAAAGACTTGCCAAACGAAGAGCTTCAACAAAAAATCTTAGCGGTATGCGGTAAAACCCCAGTCACTAAAACTTTGTTACGTAGTTTAGACATTCATACTGTGCTTGTTACAGCGTAAAAATGCTATTTTGTTGAGGTGGATGATTTTATATCCATCCCACAAATGGAATAAAACAGCATGTTCAAATGCTGTTTTTTATGTAAAAAAGAAAAATAAAAGCAGGCAATAACATGATTAGTGTACACCACCTGGAATGTTCGCGATCGTTTCGAATTCTATGGGCTTTAGAAGAGTTGGGCTTAGATTATGATATTCATTATTATCAACGTCTACCTAACTATTCCGCTCCAGAAACATTGAAATGTATTCATCCTTTAGGTAAAGCTCCGATTTTGACTGATGATGAACAAGTCATCGCAGAATCAGCTGTGATTTTAGAATATTTACAGCAGCGTTATGATCAGAAGCAACAATTTAAACCTACAGAGCCACAAGATTTACAGCAGTATATTTACTGGATGCACTATGCAGAAGGTTCACTTATGCCGTTATTAGTCATGACTTTGGTCATGAATAGTGTAAACAAGCATGTGCCATGGTTAATTCAACCAGTAGCTAGAAAAATCACGGAAGGGGTGAAGGCAAATTTTGTTCGCCCACGTATGAAAGATCATATTAGTTTTTTAGAAAACTATTTGGCAGAGCATGAATATTTCGCAGGTGATTTTTCATTTGCTGATATTCAAATGAGTTTCCCACTGGAAGCTTTGCAATCACGTTTGCAAGGGAAATACCCTAATATTCAGGCTTTTTTACATCGTATTCAGCAAAGACCCGCATTTCAGAAAGCGAAACAAAAGGGAATGGGTTCTAATGAAAGGAATTGTGCTGATATTTAAAAGAAAAGGAACAAATATTTGTTCCTTCTTTATTTTCACTTGCGTTTGATCACGATTGAGTCAATGCCACTGTGTTGTAAGGTCTGCTGAGCAGCCAAGGCAGCATCTTGAGTATCATACGGTCCAGAAATAACGCGATACCATGTTTGTCCGTTTTCAGTACTTTTGACTACGTCCGCAGATAAGCCATTTAAAATGATTTCTGCACGGCGGGCATCAGCCTGATCAGGATCGTTATAACTACGAACTTGTAAAATATAGGTAGGTTGCTGAGGAGTTGTAGCTGACTGATTCGGATCAATTCCTACACTTTCAGAGGCGGCTGGTTGAGTGGTACTTGGTGCTTCAACGATCATAGCAGTGCCTTGATTTTTACTTTCAGGGATCGCTTGTTCAGGAATAGGGGTAACCTGTTGTTGAGGCAATAGGTCGTAGAAGCGATAGTCTTTATTAGTATCTTCTTCTTGATAATGTTCAGAAGTAATCTGATTTTTCGCAGGAACAGGTTGCCAAGGTTTCCAAAGCATAAGCATTACAGCGATACATAAGACCGCCAAAATAGCGACAAGTGTCCCTAACCATTTGGGAATTATGGGCTTTTTAGGCTTATTAGGTCTTTCAGATACACCGCGTTGCGTTTTGCCAAACACGTGGATTATTCCTCTGTATTTTGATTGTTTTTTAATTCGAGTTTGAGTCTCGTCTTACGATGCTAAAAACAGTGGTTTGTATTGATATTTTAACTATACAAACCACCGCTTACTATATTGCATGACCTTTAATTTGCTGTCATGCAATATATTTATTACATAGATTCTGGTGCAGATACACCAAGTAATTCTAAACCATTACGAAGCACTTGTTGTACATTGATTGAAAGCAATAAACGGGCTTGTGTAAGCTCTGCATCATCGCTTAATACTTTATGTTCATTGTACCAACCGTGGAATAGGGCAGCTAACTCTTTTAAGTAGTTACCAACCTGATGAGGTTCATATGCATTTGCAGCACGTAATACCGCGTCTGGGTATGCTGCCAGTTTAGCAAGAATCTCAGTTTCTGCATCAAGAGACAAGCGAGCTGCATGTGGACGAGCAGCGTTTACATCGAATTGTAAATCTGTGCTTGCTGCTTTTTCTAACATACGACAAATACGTGCGTGTGCATATTGAATATAGTACACAGCATTGTCTTTACTTTGTGAAACAGCAAGGTCAAGGTCAAAGTCGATGTGTTGTTCACTCTTACGCATTACGTAGTAGAAACGAGCTGCGTCATTGCCCACTTCTTTACGTAAGTCACGTAAAGTCACGAATTGACCTGAACGAGAAGACATTTGAACCATCTCGCCGCCACGCCATAAACTTACGAACTGAACTAAAAGAACAGTCAATTTCTTAGAGTCGTAACCCATTGCATCAATCGCCGCTTTTACGCGAGAAATATAGCCGTGGTGATCAGAACCCCAAATATCGATTAGGTCAGTATAACCACGTTGTAGTTTATTTAAGTGGTATGCAATGTCAGATGCAAAGTAAGTCGTTTGACCATTACGACGCTTAACAACACGGTCTTTTTCATCGCCAAATTCAGTCGATTTAAACCAGATGTTGCCATCTTTTTCATAAAGGAAGCCACGTTGGTCAAGTGTTTCTAAAGCTTCATCAATTTTTGCACTAAGCGATGCTTCACTAAACCATTGGTTGAACGTTACACCAAAGTCAGCAAGGTCATCTTTAATATCATCTAAAATGGCGTGAAGAGCAGCTTGGTGGAATACACGGTAGCCTTCACCTAATAATTGTTGTGAGTTGGCAATAAGGCCATCAATATGCTTTTCTTTATCACCAGATAACACAACTTTGTTGCCTTCGCTATCTAGCTCTTCAGCATATTGCACATCTTCTGGTACGTCTTTATAAACATGTGCAACTTCACGAACGTAAGCATCGCCATCTTTATCAATAATGCCTTGTGCGATTTCTTTAACGTAATCGCCTTGATATGCATTTTTAGGGAATACAAGGTCTTGTCCAAGTAGTTCCAAATAACGTAAATAAGTAGAAGTCGCCAAAATATCCATTTGACGGCCAGCATCATTCACGTAGTACTCACGGTCAACTTTAGCACCTGTTGCTTCAAGTAAATTAGCAACAGTCATACCGTATGCCGCACCACGACCATGACCTACGTGTAGGCTAGACGTTGGGTTTGCAGAAACAAATTCGACTTGAATCTTTTTCGCTGCATTTGCTTGGCTACGACCAAAAATTTCTTTTTGTGCTTGAATTTGATCAAGAATAGCAAAACGCTGGTCTGCATTTAAAAAGAAGTTAATAAATCCGGGTCCTGCGATTTCAGCTTTACTGATATCTGCCACTTCTGGTAATGCAGCGAGAACTTTCTCAGCTAAATCACGTGGTTTCATACCAGCAGCTTTCGAGCCGATCATGGCAATATTAGAAGCAAAGTCGCCATGGCTTCGGTCTTTGGTGCGTGTTAAGTTGCTTGTGTTTTTCCAGTCGGAAGGAAGCACCCCTTCTTGTTGAAGAGTTTGCACTGCATGGTCGAGAGCTGCTTGTATTGCCGTATTCATATCAATCGAAAATAGATGTCGCAGAAAAACGTCAAATATAGCAAATTTCCGATGACTTAGGGGAGGGGATTTAATATTCCAATAATTCTTTATGCAAATTACTGATGATTATTTTTTAAATGAATGTCGGTTGATGAATCGTCTAATTATTCTAGAAATGAAGAATTACAAGCCTTTTGGGTAATTTTAATGAATAAATTATGTGTTTAATTGAATATTATTTCCTGAGGAAATACCTGTTTCCGCTAAATCATATAATTATGGCTTTTAAAGTTGAGAAAATAAAAGAAATTTTTAAAATCATAAAAATATTAAAATACTGATTTTTATTATTTATTTTTAAACATGTTTTAACTAAATAGTGTTTAATTTTAACATCACGGTTTAAAATATCTATTTTGATCGAATTAGGCTTAAGCTTATACGCACAAAGAGTTTTAGAGACCATACAAAACGTGTTTTTCTCTACTCTAAGCTGGAAAATGAGATAGGCAATGATATCAGGACACCCAAGTAAACATCCCCTTTATATTCCATATGCAGGTTTTACACTTTTAGAGTTACCACTCTTAAATAAAGGTTCGGCTTTCACTGAAGAAGAAAGAAGTAACTTTAACTTACACGGTTTACTCCCCCATATTATTGAAACTATTGAAGAGCAGAGCCAGCGCTCTTATCAGCAATATTGCGCTTTTACTGATGATATCAATCGACATATCTATTTGCGTAATATCCAAGATACCAACGAAACCTTGTTCTATCATTTAATCGAAAATCATCTTGAAGAAATGATGCCGATTATTTATACCCCAACAGTGGGTGAAGCATGTCAGCGTTTCTCCGATATCTATCGTCGTCATCGTGGCGTTTTTATTTCATATCCAGATCGTGATGTGATTGATGATATTTTGCAAAACGTAAATAAAAATAATGTAAAAGTGATCGTCATTACTGATGGTGAGCGTATCTTAGGTCTTGGTGACCAAGGCATTGGTGGTATGGGTATTCCTATTGGGAAGCTTTCACTTTACACCGCTTGTGGCGGAATTAGTCCAGCCTATACATTGCCAATCACAATTGATGTGGGGACAAATAATCCACAATTGTTAAATGATCCGATCTATATGGGTTGGCGTCAGCCACGTATTAGTGGTGATGAATATTATGCATTTGTCGATATGGTGATTGAAGCTGTAAAGCGTCGTTGGCCAAAAGCATTAATTCAGTTTGAAGATTTCGCACAAAAAAATGCGATGCCACTTTTAGAAAAATATCGCGATAAGATTTGTTGTTTTAACGATGATATTCAAGGAACAGCAGCGGTATCTGTAGGTAGTTTGATTGCTGCAAGTCGTGCAGCAGGCAAGCAATTAAAAGATCAAACAATTGCTTTCTTAGGCGCGGGCTCTGCGGGATGCGGTATTGCAGAGCAAATTGTTGCGCAAATGGTTGCTGAAGGCCTGACTGATTCTGAAGCACGTGCACGCGTTTATATGGTTGATCGTTTTGGCTTGATTACCGAAAACCAGCCAAACTTATTGGACTTCCAACGCAAATTGGCGCAAAAAGCTGAGGTGGTTGATCAATGGGGCAATATTGAAGAAGTGATTTCACTCCTTGATGTTGTTAAAAATGCTAAGCCTACAGTGTTAATTGGCGTTTCTGGTCAACCGGGTCTCTTCACAGAAGAGATTATTAAAACCATGGCAGCGAATTGTGAACGACCAATTGTCATGCCATTGTCTAACCCAACTTCACGTGTTGAAGCTGTGCCAGCAGATATTGTGGAGTGGACTGAAGGTAGAGCGTTAATCGCAACAGGTAGTCCGTTTGCTCCTGTGAATCATCACGGCAAACTTTATAATATTTCTCAGTGTAATAACTCGTACATTTTCCCGGGCATTGGGCTGGGTGTGGTGGCATCGGGTGCTAAACGCGTTACTGAAAATATGTTAATGGCTTCAAGTAGTGCTTTAGCGAATTGCTCACCTCTACTAAAAGATCCGCAAGCTGATTTATTACCACCTTTAGGGGAAATTCAGCAAGTCTCTAAAGTGATTGCATTTGAAGTTGCGAAAGCTGCCATGGCAGATGGCGTGGCTGTAACGATTAGTGATGACTTACTACAGCAAAAAATAGATCAATCATTCTGGAAACCTGAATACCGCAAATATAAGCGTATTCCTTTCTAAGGTTGAGAACGTAAAAAGAGGAGCTTAAGCTCCTCTTTTTTATTTTAGTCTTCTAAAACTTCTTCTAATAACTCTTCGCTAGGTGCAAAGTAATATGCGCCGTCTAGTGGTGTCACGAAATGCAATAGGCGATCATGGATACCATCTCCACTTGTACCGAACATACGTTTTAGCATGGCATCAATAATGTTCAGGTCCTTGGTGTAGGCAATGAAAAATAAACCTTGATCACCTCGGCCGTCACCATAAGGCAGACTATGACGCAAGATTTCCATTTCTTCGCCTTCATCATCTTCGACAACAGTACGGGCAACGTGGGCATTTTCTGGTTTAACGTCATCATCCAGTTCAATTGACTCAAGCTTAGTACGACCCATGACATTTTCTTGAGCATCAACTTTTAGTTTTTTCCATTTTTCTAAGTTATGTGCATAGCGCTGCGCGAAAATGAAACTGCCATCAGCAAAAACTCCCGCGCTTTCTGGCAATAGGGCTGTTTCTGCGCGGTCATCTGGAAATTGAGGGTTTTCTGTGCCGTCTATAAAGCCTGTAATATCTCGGCCATCAAAATAGCGGAAGCAAACACGCTCATCAAGAACTTCCACTTTATCTTTAATACCTTCAAAAAATGCTTGGCTTAATGCAAAACAAATATCAGAACGCATACTAGCAATATGGATGAGGACATCAGCTGGTACGACTGGCATATTGAATGCGCCGTTTTCTGGTTCAAGTTGTTTAAAGCCAGCAGGAGATTGACTGTAAAGTTGTTTCCAAAGTTCTGGACCAAAAGCGACTGCTGTTTTAATTTGCGCGTCTGAATGCTGAGTAATGAGACGGTCGCGTGTTTCAAACAACGCTTCGAGTTGTTCTTTTAATTCATCAATTGATAAGTCTTTTAAACGAAGAACAATAAATCGGGCATGATCTGATGGCAACGGCAAAATGACAGATTGAGCAGTCATTGGAAGGTATCTCCTCAATTATAATTTAGTATGAGCTTTAATTATTGTGCCTGATGCGAAGAGCGGTTAGTAGTCTATTTCTTGATTTTATTGTTTGAATTCTCATCAATATAGTTTTATAAAACAGTATAATTCCACTTTTATTGTCTATTTTTACTATGTCTTTGCAAGTTTGGTTTGCCTATATGTTGGCCTGTTGGGTCATTAGTGTCTCTCCGGGTGCGGGAGCTATTGCCTCAATGTCGAGTGGTCTAAACTATGGTTTTAGACATGGTTACTGGAATGCAATCGGTTTGCAAGTTGCCTTAGTGCTTCAAATTATGGTGGTGGCAGCAGGTGTTGGGGTCTTATTTGCCACAACTCCTTTAGCTTTTCAGGCCGTTAAGTGGTTTGGCGTAGCTTATTTATTGTATTTGGCCTATTTGCAGTGGACAGCACCTGTAAAAGATATAGAAATTCAACAAGAAAAAAGAGATAAGTCTGCTTTAGCTCTGCTATTAAATGGTTTTGTGGTTAATATTAGCAATCCTAAAGCGATCGTATTTTTATTGGCGGTTTTACCGCAGTTCTTAGATTTAAGTAAGCCTCAATGGATACAATATTTAATTATGGCGGCTACTATGATTACGATCGATTTGATTGTAATGGCTGGATATACGGGGCTGGCATCCAAGGTTTTAAGATTACTTCGATCCCCTAGACAGCAAAAATATTTAAATCGGGGCTTTGCTGTGATGTTTAGCTGTGCGGCTTTATTATTGAGCACAGTTCATCAGGCGTCCTAACTTAGGCCGCCTGTGTCTGATTTTTTAGTTTTTGAGTTATAAAAATAACGGCAAAACTTAATGCCATACATAAAACGATACTAAGACCTGTAGAGATATTAAGTGCTGCACTTGACCATAAACCGACACTAACACCGAGCTGGGCTAACACGAATGCCCAAATAACCATTTGCTTTGGTGAGTTTGCCAATAGACGAGCGCTTAAGGCTGGTATTACGAGTAATGCGCCCATTAGCAAAGAACCTACGGCACGCAAAGCTAAAACTGTAAATAAGGCTAATAACAGCATAAAAATAAGGCGTTGCCAGTTTGCATTCACCCCTTCACTAATTGCGATATCTGGATCAATTGCAAACTGTATTTGTGGCTGCCAAAAACGGTAAAGAATTACGAGTGATATCGCAATAATTAAAGTGAAAACAGGAAGATCTGGCCAATCAATACTCAGTAAATCGCCAAACAAATAACTTAAAAGCTCTGGCCTTAAACTTGGAACATGTTGAATAAATAGTAAACCGCTACAGAGTAATGTCGCTGAACATAAGGCTAGCAGAGCATCATTGGGTAAACGGTTGTCATGTAAGGCCCATAAAACGCCTACCAATAAAACCGCCGTACCTGCAACACCAAGCCATAATGGAAGACTTAAAGCTCCCGCAATAGCTACCCCAAGTAGTGTTCCGTGCGCCATCGTGTCAGCAAAAAAAGACATGCGTCTCCAAAGCATTAAACAACCCAGGGGTGCGGTTAAAAATACTAGCAGAGTTCCCATAATCCATGCGGGTAACAATAATTGTAACCATTCCATCATGGCTTAAGCTTCCGGTTCTGGGTGAATATGAGGACGGTCATTATGAGGGCAGGGGTGTGCAGCATCACCGTGAGCACAATGGTCATGATGATGTTGATAGAAAACCCTTTGAGTTCCAAATATTGCCTGATATTCAGGATGTTGTTGGATATTTTCGGGCAGCCCGCTACAGCAAATATGTTTATTTAAACACACTACACGGTGTGTTCCTTGCATCACCCATTGTAAGTCATGAGAAACAATTAGGATCGCACAACTATATCGTTCTGGCAGGCTACGAACATAATCATAAAGTTCCGCTTCTGACTGAATATCTAGGCCTTGCATGGGTTCATCAAGAACTAAAATATCTGGCTGACGAAGCAGTGCACGAGCCAATAGTACTCTTTGGCGTTCCCCACCTGAAAGTTGTTGTACTTTTGATTGTTGTAACTTTGAAATACCTGTGTCTTGAATAATTTCCTGACGAAGGGCAGGGCTGCATTTTTCTAAATCAAGAAGGTCCTGAACACGTAAAGGAAGGCTGTGTGAAGGATTAAACTTTTGTGGCACATAAGCCATTTTAAGTTTTTTATGATTAATAACACGCCCGCTACTTGGTTGAAGAATACCGAGTAGAACTTTAATTAGTGTTGATTTGCCTGCACCATTGGGTCCAATTAAAGACACAATTTCATTTTGATGTAGGGCAAAATCAACTTTCTTTAATATATCCCGATCATCACGATGAACAGAAACCTGCTCAAGCTGAATTAATACAGGATTTAAGGAGTTGTGCGGCACTGTTGGCATTTCCCCGAAATTTCAATAATGCTGTGTTGAGCCACGAAGTCATCTGAAGCTGCAAGCTGGTCAAGCTGGTGTGTGAGGCCTTGAGAAGAAGCTTCTTTAACCATATGACATTCGGTACAAATCAGGAATGCTGCTTGATGGCCTTCACGCGGGTGGCAGCAAGGAATATACGCATTAATAGAAGTTAGGCGGTGAATGAGGCCTTTTTCTAATAAGAAATCTAAAGTTCTATATACAGTTGGAGGCGCAGCAGGGCGATCGGTTTGACTTTTTATACGTGCCAATAAGTCATAGGCACCCATTGGACCCGACGCATTTAAAATGAGTTCCAGAACTTCTTTGCGCAAAGGTGTAAGGCGTGCGCCAGTCGCAGAACATAAACTTTCTGCTTCAGCTAAACGGCTTGCGACATTATGGTGATCATGCACACCATGCAAAGAATCATGATGTTCATGCAAGCAGGAACTCATAGGGATAACCTCGAATTTTTAACGGAATATTAGCATGAAGCGATGCTTCATTCGATTAATCTTAGGTATTTTTGTAACTTTGTTATATTATAACATGCTTCGAGCTAATTTAAATTGATGGTCTGTCATGTTCCGTTTTTTTGTTTTCAGTATGTTCTCTCTTTTGAGTACGTTAGGGTGGAGTCAGGGTTTGGTGGTTTCTACGCACCCGATTTATCTGATTGCAAAAGAAGTCACTCAAGGGGTTGAAGAACCACAACTCTTATTAAAGGGACAAACTGGGCATGACGTACAATTAACCCCAGCGCATCGTAAAGCAATTAATGATGCTTCTTTGGTGATTTGGTTGGGTAAGGCCCATGAAGCACCTCTAAATAAATTACTAGGTAATAATAAGAAAGCAATTGCCTTATTAGATAGTGGCATCGTTTCTGTTTTGCCTCAGCGCAGTACACGTGGTGCAGCTTTACCTAACACAATAGATACCCATGTTTGGTTAGAGCCAAACAATGCGGTTCGAATTGGCTTTTTTATTGCTGCTTTGCGCTCTCAGCAACACCCTGAAAATAAGGCAAAGTACTGGAATAACGCCAATGTGTTTGCTCGTAAAATGTTGCAGGCGGCACAAGCTTACGATAGTTCAAGTAATGGCAAACCGTATTGGGCATATCATGATGCCTATCAATATTTAGAACGCTCACTAAACTTAAAGTTCGCTGGTGCTTTAACAGATGATCCTCACGTTGCACCAACAGCAGCTCAAATTAAGTATCTTAATGATAGTCGACCAAAAAATCAGATGTGTTTGTTGGCAGAGAGTTTTACCACTAAGAGTCAATATCAAAAATTAGGTAACATTACTTTTCAACCAGTAGACGAGAGCATGAATAATGAGGATGATTTCGTCACTGCATGGAAGAAACTGGCAATAAAAACTGATAAATGTGTGTTAAGTACGCAAAAGTAAGATAAAAAGTAAACAAAGGCTGACTGTAGCGTCAGCACCACCTGTCATGAAAAACCCCGACTAAAGTCGGGAAAAGATTGCATGTTCAGGGGTGTAACTCTATAATGCCTGCGATTAAAAGCGATCATCAGCTAAACTTGTCAAGCATTTATGCTGTGAGTGGATAAATAATGAGCCAAACTAGTCGCTTGATTGACCGACGATTAGCAAAAGCTTTGGTCTTCTTACAAGCATGTATGATCCCTGTTTCCGCTCTTGTAGCGTGGAGCATAAAAGACATGACAGCAGCATTAAGTGCGGCACTTGGTGCGTTGGTCTGCTGGCTTGCTACGGGTTATTTTTCGTGGCAATCCTTCAGAACAGCAGGTGCACGAGCATCAAAACAAGTGCTGTCTAACATGTATAGGGGCATGTTAGGCAAATTTGCAATCATGATCGTTGGATTTATTTTGATTTTGAGCAATGTTAAACCTTTATCACCGTTAGCATTGCTGTTTGGTTTTATTCTCGTTCAGGCAATGTCGTGGGTCGCTCCGTTTTGGGTGTCACGTCTACAAAAACGGGTGTAGAAACAAGAAGAATTGAAGATTTTTTGGAGGGTGGCGAGATATCGACAGTACGCCGATGTTCGTTTTCCTTCTTTTTAGTAATTGACATTGACCAGGTGTGATTTATGGCTGCTGAAGAACATGCCCTCACTTCGACAGAGTATATCAAGCATCACTTGACCAATATGACCTATGGCAAAATGCCAGACGGTACATGGAAATTGGCTGAGACTGCTGAAGAAGCTCATTCGATGGGGTTCACTGCAATTCACTTGGATTCAATGGGTTGGTCAATTGGCCTTGGTGTGATTTTCTGTTTGATGTTCTGGATCGTTGCGAAAGCTGCAAATGCAGGTGTTCCAACTAAATTCCAGTCAGCAATCGAAATGATCATTGAGTTTGTTGACTCAAGTGTCCGTGATACTTTTCATGGCAAATCACGTTTAATCGCTCCGCTTGCACTCACTATTTTCGTGTGGATTTTCCTCATGAACTTAATGGACTTGATCCCAGTTGACTGGATTCCTCAAGTTGCAGCGTTTGTAGGTGCAAACGTATTTGGTATGGACCCTCACCACGTTTACTTCAAGATCGTTCCATCTACAGATCCAAACATTACTTTAGGTATGTCTTTATCTGTATTTGTACTTATCTTGTTCTACAGCATCCGCGAAAAGGGTGTTGGTGGTTTCGTTGGCGAGTTGGCACTTAACCCATTTAACCCAAGTAATCCAGTTGCAAAAGCGTTGCTTATTCCAGTGAACTTGATTTTGGAATTGGTAACATTCCTTGCTCGTCCGATTTCATTAGCTCTCCGACTATTCGGTAACATGTATGCCGGTGAGTTGATCTTTATCCTAATTGCTTTATTGCCGTTCTGGATTCAATGGGCGTTGTCTGTGCCTTGGGCGATCTTCCACATTCTTGTAATCACGTTGCAGGCATTCATCTTTATGATGCTTACCATCGTTTACTTGAGCATGGCAAGCGAAAAACATTAATGGTATTGCCTAACTATCAAATGATGGTTGGGCTGAATTTTTTTAATTTAATTTGGTAATAACCTAACCTCTGAGGAATTTTTCATGGAACTCACTTTAGGTCTAGTTGCAATTGCATCTGCTATCTTGATCGCTTTCGGTGCTTTGGGTACTGCGATTGGTTTTGGTCTTTTGGGTGGTCGCTTTTTAGAAGCTGTTGCTCGTCAACCAGAATTGGCTCCACAACTTCAAACTCGTATGTTCTTAATCGCGGGTCTTCTTGATGCTGTGCCTATGATCGGTGTTGGTATTGGCTTGTTCTTCATCTTCGCTAATCCATTTGTAGGTTAATCATCTTAATTCCTAAATCCACTATTTGAGGAATTGCAATGAATATCAACCTCACATTGATTGGTCAAGCGATTGCGTTTGCATTCTTTGTTGCATTCTGCATGAAGTTTGTTTGGCCACCACTAATCAATGCGATTAGTGAGCGTCAGCGTAAAATCGCTGATGGCTTAAATGCAGCAGAAAAAGCGAAAGCTGACCTTGCCGATGCACAAGCGCAAGTTAAGCAAGAACTTGATGCAGCTAAAGCACAAGCGGCTCAATTGATCGAACAAGCGAACCGTCGTGCAGCGCAATTGATCGAAGAAGCTCGTACTCAAGCTGCGGCTGAAGGTGAGCGTATTCGTCAACAGGCTAAAGAAGCTGTTGATCAAGAAATCAATTCTGCTCGCGAAGAATTACGTCAACAAGTAGCTGCTTTGGCAGTAACTGGTGCAGAAAAAATCCTGAACCAGCAAGTTGATGCAGAAGCTCATAACGCCATGCTGTCTCAGCTGGCTGCTAAACTTTAAGCGAGGCGAATTATGGCTGAACTCTTGACGTTGGCACGTCCGTATGCCAAAGCAGCATTTGCTTATGCTTCTGAGCAAGGTGCAACAGACAATTGGTCGAATGCGTTACAAGTGCTCAGTGCTGCGGTGCAAGACGAAGCATTTTCCGCTTATTTAAATCGCCCTGAACTTACTCCTGCGGAGCAAGTGAAGCTTTTTGCTAAAGTTTTAGGTGAAGATCAATCTCAAGCAGTGTCTAACTTTTTGACACTTCTTGCAGATAACGATCGTTTAATGCTGTTACCTGAAATTGAAGCAGAATATGAACAGCTTAAATCACAGAATAACAACAATGTGGATGTCGTGATTGAATCGGCTTTCCCGTTAACTGCTGAACAAGAGCAACTGTTGAAATCTGCTTTAGAAAAGCGTTTTAACAGTACAGTAACTGTTTCAGTTGAAGTTAAACCTGAGCTTATTGCAGGTGTTGTAATTCGTGCAGGCGATCAAGTGATAGATGATTCTGCGCTTAACAAGCTTGAAAAAATGCGTACTCGTCTTCTTGCATAATGCAAATGATGAAGACTGAACTAATAAAAGATTGAGGAATAGCGCAATGCAACAACTGAATCCATCCGAGATCAGTGCGCTCATTAAACAGCGTATCGGAGATCTGGACACCAGCGCGACCGCTAAAAACGAAGGTACCATTGTTATGGTATCCGACGGTATCGTGCGCATTCACGGTCTTGCTGATGCAATGTACGGTGAAATGATCGAATTCGACGGCGGCTTATTTGGTATGGCACTGAACCTAGAACAGGATTCAGTGGGTGCCGTTGTTTTAGGTAACTACCTAAGCCTTCAAGAAGGTCAAAAAGCTCGTTGTACAGGTCGTGTATTAGAAGTTCCAGTTGGTCCTGAACTTCTTGGCCGTGTTGTCGACGCTTTGGGTAACCCAATTGATGGTAAAGGCCCAATTGATGCGAAATTAACTGATGCTGTTGAAAAAGTAGCACCAGGCGTAATTTGGCGTCAATCTGTAGATGAGCCTGTTCAAACTGGTTATAAATCAGTTGATACAATGATTCCTGTTGGTCGTGGCCAACGTGAGTTGATCATCGGTGACCGTCAAACTGGTAAAACAGCGATGGCGATCGATGCGATTATCGCTCAGAAAAACTCTGGCATTAAATGTGTATACGTTGCGATTGGTCAAAAACAATCAACAATTGCAAACGTTGTACGTAAGCTAGAAGAAACTGGCGCTATGGCGTATACAACTGTTGTCGCTGCTGCGGCTGCTGATCCTGCTGCAATGCAGTACTTAGCTCCGTACTCTGGCTGTACAATGGGTGAGTACTTCCGTGACCGCGGTGAAGACGCTCTTATTATTTATGATGATTTGTCTAAGCAAGCTGTTGCTTACCGTCAAATTTCATTACTTTTACGTCGTCCACCAGGTCGTGAAGCGTATCCAGGTGACGTATTCTATCTTCACTCACGTCTTCTTGAACGTGCTTCTCGTGTATCTGCTGACTACGTTGAGAAATTCACTAATGGTGCAGTAACTGGTCAAACTGGTTCTTTAACTGCATTGCCAATTATTGAAACTCAAGCAGGTGACGTATCTGCATTCGTACCAACGAACGTAATTTCGATTACTGACGGTCAGATCTTCTTAGAAACATCATTATTCAACGCAGGTATTCGTCCTGCTGTGAACGCGGGTATCTCTGTATCTCGTGTTGGTGGTTCTGCTCAAACCAAGATCATCAAAAAATTGTCTGGTGGTATCCGTACTGCTTTAGCACAATACCGTGAATTGGCTGCGTTTGCTCAGTTCGCTTCTGACCTTGATGAAGCAACTCGTAAGCAACTTGAACATGGTCAACGTGTAACTGAGTTAATGAAGCAAAAACAATATGCTCCTTACTCAATTGCTGACCAAGCTGTTTCTGTTTATGCATCTAACGAAGGCTACATGGCTGACGTAGAAGTTAAGAAAATCGTAGACTTTGATGCTGCGTTAATTTCTTACTTCCGCTCAGAATATGCTCCGTTGATGAAACAAATCGATGAAACTGGTGATTACAACAAAGACATCGAAGCAGCAATCAAAGCAGGTATTGAAAGCTTTAAAGCGACTCAAACTTACTAAGTTTAGTTTTAGTTAAGTTTGGTTCACGGATCAACCTTCGGAAGCTCGAAAGAGCTTTCGAATACTAGGTTAAGCGTATGGCAAATTTAAAAGAAATTCGCGCCAAAGTAGCTAGTATCAAGAGCACGCAAAAGATTACTCGCGCGATGCAAATGGTAGCTGCTTCTAAAATGCGTCGTGCGCAAGAGCGCATGGCTCAGGGCCGTCCGTATGCCGATAATATGCGCCGTGTAATTGCTCACTTGGTACAAGCAAACCCTGAATACAAACACCGTTATATGGTTGACCGCCCAGTTAAGCGTGTTGGCTATATCGTAGTGTCTTCAGATCGTGGTTTGGCAGGTGGCTTGAACATTAACTTGTTCAAGAAAGTTGTGCAGCATGTCAAAGCACAACAACAGCAGTCAATTGAAGTTGAATTTGCTTTAATTGGTCAAAAAGCGGTTTCGTTTTTTAAGAATTACGGCGGTAAAGTGCTCGGTGCAACTACCCAACTTGGCGATGCGCCGAGTTTGGAACAGTTAACTGGCTCAGTCCAAGTTATGCTTGATGCATTTGATAAAGGCGAATTAGATCGTATCTATCTCGTATCAAATGGCTTCGTTAATGCAATGACTCAGCAGCCTAAAGTAGAACAACTTGTTCCTTTAGCACCAGCAGAAGAAGGCGATGATCTCAACCGTACTTATGGTTGGGACTATATCTACGAACCAGAAGCAGAAGAATTGTTAAATGGTTTGTTGGTTCGCTATATCGAGTCTATGGTTTATCAAGGTGTGATTGAAAACGTTGCATGTGAGCAGTCAGCTCGTATGGTCGCGATGAAAGCAGCGACAGACAACGCAGGACAATTGATTAAAGACCTACAACTCATTTACAACAAGCTGCGTCAAGCCGCGATTACTCAGGAAATTTCCGAGATCGTTGGCGGTGCCGCTGCCGTTTAACATTATTAAGTTTGAATTGAGGAGACAGCAATGAGTAGCGGTCGTATCATTCAGATCATCGGCGCGGTTATCGACGTCGAGTTTGAGCGCAATAGCGTTCCTAAGATCTATGACGCTCTCCAAGTTGACGGTACTGAAACTACATTAGAAGTTCAGCAACAGCTTGGCGATGGTGTTGTTCGTACCATCGCAATGGGTTCTACAGAAGGTCTTAAACGTGGCCTTAATGTAACTAGCACAAATGCACCGATTTCTGTTCCAGTAGGTCCAGCTACGCTTGGTCGTATCATGGACGTTTTGGGCCGCCCAATTGATGAAGCAGGTCCTGTAGCGACTGAAGAGCGTTTGCCGATTCACCGTCAAGCCCCTTCTTATGCTGAACAAGCAGCTTCTACTGATCTTTTAGAAACTGGTATTAAAGTAATTGACTTACTTTGCCCGTTCGCAAAAGGTGGTAAAGTTGGTCTATTCGGTGGTGCTGGTGTTGGTAAAACCGTTAACATGATGGAGTTGATCAACAACATCGCGAAAGCTCACTCAGGTTTATCTGTGTTTGCTGGTGTTGGTGAGCGTACTCGTGAAGGTAACGACTTCTATCACGAAATGAAAGATTCTAACGTTCTTGACAAAGTAGCAATGGTCTACGGTCAGATGAACGAGCCACCAGGTAACCGTTTACGCGTAGCGTTAACTGGTTTGACTATGGCTGAATACTTCCGTGATCAAAAAGACGAAAATGGTAAAGGTCGTGACGTATTATTATTCGTCGACAACATCTACCGTTATACACTTGCGGGTACTGAAGTATCAGCATTGTTAGGTCGTATGCCATCTGCGGTAGGTTACCAACCTACACTTGCAGAAGAAATGGGTGTTCTTCAAGAGCGTATTACATCTACTAAATCTGGTTCGATCACATCGATCCAAGCGGTATATGTACCTGCCGATGACTTAACAGATCCATCTCCTGCAACTACATTTGCTCACTTAGATGCAACAGTAGTATTGAGCCGTGACATCGCATCTTCTGGTATCTATCCAGCGATCGATCCACTTGACTCAACTTCACGTCAGTTAGACCCATTAGTTGTTGGTCAAGAGCACTATGAAATTGCGCGTGCAGTACAAAACGTATTGCAACGTTATAAAGAGCTTAAAGACATCATCGCAATCTTGGGTATGGATGAATTAGCTGAAGAAGATAAATTGGTTGTTTACCGTGCGCGTAAAATCCAACGTTTCTTCTCTCAACCATTCCACGTAGCTGAAGTGTTTACTGGTGCTCCTGGTAAATTAGTACCGCTTAAAGAAACGATTCGTGGCTTTAAAGGTCTATTAGCTGGTGAATACGATCACATCCCAGAACAAGCGTTCTATATGGTTGGTGGTATTGACGAAGTGATTGCTAAAGCTGAGAAACTCTAATTTAAGGAGATCATCTCATGGCGACTATGCAATGTGATGTCGTAAGTGTTAAAGAGTCTATTTACTCTGGCGCAGTAACGATGTTAATCGCGAAAGGTGCTGGTGGTGAGCTTGGTATTTTGCCAGGACATGCTCCACTTGTAACCTTGCTTCAACCGGGCCCGATTCGTGTTCAGTTGGAAAATGGTACAGAAGAAATCGTCTATGTATCTGGCGGTGTTTTAGAAGTTCAACCTCATGTTGTAACGGTTCTTGCAGATACTGCAATCCGTGCAGACAACTTGGATGAAGCGGCAATTTTAGAAGCACGTAAAAATGCTGAACAATTGCTTGCAAACCAAAAGAGTGATTTGGACTCAGCTGCTGCGTTGGCTGCCTTGGCAGAAACAGCTGCACAGCTTGAAACTATCCGTAAAATCAAAAACCGCGCACTATAATTGCCGGTTTGAGATTGAAAAAGCCACCGTAAGGTGGCTTTTTTTATAAGTTGTTTTTTTAAGATTCAGTTTTTGAATCTGACTTTTCATCTCCTGCCATAATCATGGCAGCAAGCTTCACCATATCCATTTGAATGGTATTAAGCTGTTTTTCAATTTGGTCAAAATTGATTTGATCTAATTTCCCATTGAGTAATGGCATGCTAAGAGCTTGTTGGTTGGCATGTAATAAACTTTGGCGAATATTCTCAATTTCCTGACTTTTGATATCTAAAGTCAAAAGTGCTTGATTTAAACCTTCTAGTTGCTGTTTTAACGTAGTGACAGTAGTTTTTAGTTCATTCTGATTCTTATCTTGGATGGCTTGTTCAACATCAAGCTGGGTATCTTTAAGCTGTTCAACATAGTCACCAGCTTTAAGCTGTAAATGAGCAGCGTCGCGGACCATATAAAAAATATTGCCGCTTTTAAGTTCGGCTTTGTTGGGTGCAATTTCTGCTGCTTGTTGTTCAATGTTCTGGTCAGATGCCTGTTCAGTTATTTCAGTCTTTTCTTGTTCGGTAGCATGGTCTTGTGCCTGATCGCACCCGAGTAAAAGCATGCCTGAGGCAAAAATTACAAAAGGAAGAAATGCGCCCTGTAAAACTTTTTTCATAACTACAAACAACATCAAATAAAGCAAATAGATACTATAGGTATAAAATATGAAGAAAGATTGTATTTTTGCAAACGAACAACACTTTGAGGAGAGCATAAAAAAGAGCGTATAAAACGCCCTTTCGCACACTTTAAAATATTATTTTGCTAACTCTGCTTCAACTGCTTTAACGATTTGTTCATCGTCTGCTGTTAGGTTTGGAGCAAAGCGAGCTACGACTTCGCCATTTTTATTAATTAAAAACTTTTCGAAGTTCCATAAAACTTCTGGAGCAGGGTTGGTTGGAATACCTAAGCCTTCTAAACGCTCACGGAAAGGACCTTCACCAGTGCGTTCCGGCTGAGCCGCTGTCAAAGTTTGGTAAAGTGGGTGCTTATCTTCGCCGACTACAGAAACCTTAGAAAATAAAGGGAAATGAACATCATAATTTAATGAACAGAACTGTTGAATTTCTTCATCAGAACCTGGTTCTTGCTCTTTAAAGTTGTTTGCTGGGAAACCTAAAATTTCAAGACCTTGGTCTTTTTTTGCTTGATAAAGTTTTTCTAAGCCTTCGTATTGTGGAGTTAAACCACATTTAGAAGCAGTATTTACGATAAGTAAAACTTTTCCTTTGTATTGTTCGAGGTCAACCGTTTCGCCTGAAATGGCTTTTACTGGAATGTGATATACGGATTGTGTCATGAGTCTTTCCTAAAGATTGTAATTGATATCAAGTAACGCATTTGTTTTAACTGCTATTGAGGGGTAGTGCAATAATATTCGTGTTCAAAAAAGAAAAAGTTTTTAAAGATACGCTGAATTCTAGTTATTTCTGATTTGGATAGGTGTTTGCCCAGTGTAACGTTTAAAAAATTCAATAAAACTTGAGCTATGTTGATAACCTAAATCATATGCTAAACGCTTGATAGGCGTCCGTTGGCGAATCTGATGAATGGCATAAACAATTTTGGCCCGATTTCTCCATTCGGACAACGAAAGCTGAAGCTCTTGTTGACTCAAACGTAATAAGTGGCGATCACTGACCGAAAAGTTTTGTAGCAACTGTTGTAAAGACTGATCAAAAAGTAAAGGATCTGAAAGTTTTTCTAAGATAGGCAATAAAACTGGATGCCGCGTTTGCGGTAAATAATGTGAATATGCAGGAGCTTGTTTGAGTTGATCGAATAAAACTTGTAAAAGATGTTCTAAATATTCAGGTTGTTCGGTTTGTTTTTGCTGCTCTAGAATTTGTAAAACTAAAGTGCGAAAAAAAGGCTGAATACTAAAGCATCGACAGCTATTTCCTAAAATAGAACATAAGCGAGGGTGTAGTCGAATACAGATATAGTGAATTTCATGGTCAATATGAGTAGATTGATGAACAGTTTGAGGGGGAATCCAAAGACCATAGCTAGGTGGAGAAAGATATAGCTGTTCTTCAATCTCCATTTCTAATATGCCATTTAAACTGAAATTAAAATCTCCCCAAAGAGATGCATGAGGACGAACAATATCTTCTTTTTGGTATAGAAATTCATGAACTTCTATACTGTTTAATAATGAAAATTGCTGATCCTCATTGTTCATCTATATGCTCTGACTCATATTTTAGTTTTCACAAGTAGCTTTAGGGTTATTAAGACCTTTCGCTAAGGTAAATGTACTCAGTAATGCTAGGGCAACGAAGCTTAATACACCATAAATTAAAGTATTTTCATTGAAATGATCAACTACATATCCCCCTAATAATGAACCTGTCGCAATCATCACCTGAAACATGCCTACAAAAAGCGGCATACCTTTTTCAACTGCATTTGGCGCATGTACAAACATCCAAATATTTGCTGAGGTAGGGAAGGCACCAAATGCAAATCCCCATAACGCGGTAAGACAATAGCACCAAACTCATGAACGGCAAAAAGAGGAAATCCAAAGAATACGATTGCAAAGCATGTACCCACAAAAGCTAATGTATAACGGACATTTAGATTCCCACTATATCCGGCAAAAGCATTTCCGAAAATACCAGCAATTCCATAGAGCAATAATAATGAACTAATGGTTGTCCCATTAAAACCAGCAACATTTTTAAAGAAAGGTGCTAAATAGCTATAGGCACAAAAGTGAGCGAGTCCGATCAATAAAACAATCAACATGCCACTACGTGCTTTAGGAGTGCGTAATAGGGCTGGCAAATCTTTCATGTGAATTGCCGAATCTGGTACAAGTTTAGGTAAAAAGATTAATTGTAAGATTAAAACAACTAAGCCAATGCTTGCAGTAATTCCAAAAGCACTACGCCAGCCATAAAACTCGCTTAACCAAGTTCCAATCGGTACACCTAGAACTGTAGCAAAAGTCACACCTGCCATCACGACCGCAGTTGCTTTAGCAATAGGAAGGTGTGAGGGGGCTAATTTTCCACTTAGAGCAATGGCGGTCGCCCAGAAACCACCAATTGAAATACCTAAAATTAAGCGACTTAACAATAAAATATGAAAGTTTTCAGCAAATGCGGTAATGGTATTGGCAATAACCATAATAGCTGTCAGCAAGATAAGCACATAACGCCGATCAAGTTGTTTTACTGATACAGGCAATAGAGGGGCTGCAATTGCTGCCATAATGCCGGGTACGGTAATAATCAGGCCTGCTGTACCTACAGAAATATTTAAATCTGTTGCGACACTATTTAAAACGCCAACGGGTAAAAATTCACTTGTAACTAAGGCAAATGCTGCGATAGAAACGGCCAAAATGGCAAACCAGCTTCCTTGAGTAGAGGTCGTGGGTCGCGCTTTAGAGATAGACGATTGGTCCATAGGAAATCCTTACTTGGCTAAATTTGGAGTAAAGAAAGGCAATTTATTAATTAACTAACGATCATTATGAAAATAAAATAGTTGATAAAAAATCGAACGTCAATTAATTTAATAACGATTGTTATAAAAATAGATGTGATCTTTATGACAAATAGGCATGAAACGAATTTAGCTGTTACAGAAGATACGCTGAAAAAAAAGCGCGGACGTCCTAAATGCTTTGATGAACAAGAGGTTTTGCAAAAAGCAATGTTGCTCTTTTGGGAGCATGGCTATGAAGCAACGTCTATTAGTGATTTAACACAAGCTTTGGAAATTACAGCACCTAGCCTATATAGTGCTTTTGGTGATAAGGCAGGGCTGTTTTATAAAAGTATTGATTACTATTTGGCTCATGAAGCCTGCCCTATTGAGACCATCTTTTTAGAAGCAAAAACTGCAAAAATTGCGTTTGAGTTATATCTTTATGACAACGTAAAACGACTGGTTCAACCCAATAAACCAGCTGGTTGTATGTTGGTGGTTGCTGCCATGAATTGTTCTGATGCAACTCAAGATGTGCAGCAGAACCTATTAGACAAGCGCATAAAAACCAAAGAAAAATTATTGGAGCGTCTCAAACAAGGTGTTGAGCAGGGTGATTTGCTATCTAATGCTCCTCTACAAGAAATGACGGACTTTTATGCCACTGTCATTCAAGGCCTTACCATTCAGGCAAGAGACGGTGCCAGTACTGATCAATTACATAAAGTTGTAGAACATGCCATGAAAGCTTGGACATTATTCTAAAAAGGATAATGTCCTAAGTTCGATATCAATGTCGGAAATACGATATTTCAATTTATTAAGACATTCTTCAAAATAAAATCTCTTTTGTAGATGGTGTATTGCTATGAGTCAGGTCATGAAATATCACAAATGGGCGTTTATTTTTCCCATTTTGGCAGTATTGATTTGGTCTTTAAATATTGTAGTCACCCGCTATGTCTCGGATTATATCTCACCAGTAAGCATTAGCTTTTATCGGTGGTTAATCGCTTTTATTATTTTGACTCCATTTATGTTTATGTCTGTGTGGAGACAAAGACGACTAGTAATACCATATTTACCTAAGCTTGCTGTGTTAAGTGCATTTGGGATGGTACTTTATCAAGGCTTAGCTTATACGGCTGCCCATTATACAAGTGCAACCAATATGGGGATTGTGAATGCATTTATTCCTATATTCACGATCTTTGTTTCGCTTGCCATTTTAAAAGATGTGCCTAATCGCTTTGCAGTTTTTGGCAGTATTTTGTCTTTTGCAGGTTTGCTATATGTCATGTCCCAAGGAAATATTAATAAGCTTTTAAGTGGTGGCGGACATCTTGGTGATGCATTGATGATTATTGCCGTATTCTTCTACGCATTTTATGGTGTCTTTCTTAAAAAATGGCAGTTGCCTCTACCAATTATGACAAGCTTATATGTTCAGATTGGGTTTTCTGTAATATTTCATATTCCTTTAATTCTCTGGTTTGGACTTGATGCTTTAAATGTTGAAAATGCACCAAGTGCTATTTATGCAGGAGTATTTGCTTCACTCATTGCGCCGTTAGTTTGGATGTTAGCTGTTCAACAACTCGGTCCTAATAGAACAAGTATTTTTATGAACTTGGTACCTGTCTTTACAGCAGTTATTGCAAGCGTCTGGTTGTCTGAGCAGTGGACCATTTATCACACACTAGGTGGGATTGTTATTTTAATTGGTATCATTATGGCTCAGAAGAAGGTGAGTCCTAAAAAGAGCGAATTAGTGCAAGAACAAAACTAAAGTTGGTAAAAAAACTATGGCATATTTTGAAAAAAACTCATAAAAATATGCCAATTTTTTCTTAGTTAAAGTTTTTCTATATGATTTATAAATAGTTTATAAAAATAGGTTGTAATATAAATATTAAAAAAGCCGAGTAAAAATATTAATATAATTTTAATTTATAGGCAAAAAACCGCAAATTCCCTACACTTTTCATGCTTTTTTTAGAGAAATAATATATTTCTCTCATTGAACCTCTTGCCACATAATAGCGGCCACTACGAAAGGCGCTCTTTTCTTTGTAAATTATCTTTCGTTCCCCAGATATCCAAACCCTCTGGATGTGGTATATACCCATCCTTTTTTATGCTCAGTTATCCCTATATAACTGAGCTTTTTTTTGTTTGAAATTAGGCGCGAATAATCTCTCTGGTAAGAGCGTTAATGATTCTGCTTGGTTGTTGGCTCTGGCCTAAGTCACCATTCAGATAGTTTAATTGTGAACCAAAGTATTGGCAGGCATCCTGTAGTGAGTGTGCAGGTTCTTGTCCACTTGGGTTCGCACTAGTCGAGACAATAAAGCCATGAAAAGCATTGCATAATGCCACACATAAAGGATGTGTAGTGACTCGAACAGCGACAAGAGGATGCTCACCTTTAATCCATGAAGGAATATGTTCGCCAGCAGGTAATAGCCAAGTTGTTGCTCTTTCTGAAGGTTGATGATTAGTCCAACAATCAATAATTTCTTGTTGGGTTGTTTGAGGTAAAGAAGTTAGCAGGTGCTCAACTTGGCTAATATGACCTGCTAATAAAATTACACCCTTTTCAATAGGCCTTTGCTTTAGTTCAAGAATCTTTTGAAAAGCTTGCTCATTAAAAGGGTCGCAACCTAGCCCCCAAACTGCCTCAGTTGGATATGCCAAAACTTGACCTTGTTGTAAACATTCGGCTGCTTCGGTAACTGAGGTGGTGATCATGGTAATACTCTTCCTTTCAATCAGACAGAATTGCTATTGTGCGCTCCAATACTAAGAACGACAACGTAAATACAATCCTGATTGTTGCATACATAAACCAAGTAGTTCTAGTTCCATCAGTGAAGAGGTGAGTTCTGCAACAGGCTGAGAGTGATGTAAGACAAGCTGATCAATATTTTGCCCGACCCAGTCTAAAGATTGATAAAGGTTAATTAAATGCTCAGGAATTTCTGGAGTACTAGAAACTACAGCCTCCTCGGTGGAGTTTTGTTGCTGACTTTGCCATTGAGTAGGTAAAGCAAGGTCTTCAATAATTTGTTCAGGATGATCGACTAAAATTGCTCCCTCACGAATAAGTTGATGGCAACCTTGATGAAACTCACTGTAAATATGACCAGGAATGGCAAATACAGTCTTACCTTGTTCAGCAGCTTTGTTCGCAGTGATGAGAGAACCACTTTTTAATGTAGCTTCTACCACTAACACGCCTAAACTCAAACCGCTGACAATTCGGTTTCTACGTGGGAAATGCTGTTGTAATGGGGGTGTTCCAGGCAAAAATTCAGTAATAATCGCGCCATTTTGAGCTAAAATATGTTCTGCAAGTTTTTTATTTTGAGCAGGGTAGGTACTGTCTAAACCAGTTCCTGTTACTGCAATTGTACGTTGATGTGCTGATGCTCCTTGGTGAGCAGCTTCATCAATACCATATGCCAAGCCACTACTCACATAAAAACCTTTTTCACTTAAGTAATAGGCAAAATCATAAGCAACCTGACGACCATGTGGGCTTGGTTTTCGGCTACCTACAATCGCAATTTGTGGTTGCAACAAAGCTTGAGCTTGGCCTTTTCCAAAAATGATAGGTGGGTGATCTGTATAAGGTAATAACTGAGTGGGATAGCCTGAGTCATCTGCCGTTAAAATAAAGTCGGTATATTGCTGGATCTGCTCAGTTAGTTTTTCAAACTGAGCTTGACCCTGAGCAGTTTGAAATTCATCTACGCGTTTTAAATGATTAGCATGTAACCCGAGATTGCGCCATTGAGATAATCCAGCAGGTTGGACCGCCTTTTCACAGCTACCAAAATAATCGATAATTTTTTTAAAGCTGACTAAAGAGTGTTGCACCAAATACCACACTTTAAGCGTGTGGTAATGGTGTGAAGAAAGTTGAGTAAGCATTGTAAAAGGTACATCCAGCATTAATCATTAAAGCGGGGTGGCTGAATGCTTGAACCAACTTTAACTGGTAAATCGCTTTCTAATACGTAGGCATAACTCAACTGATCAAAAGTTCTAAAGACCATCAGACTACCAATTTGTTGTCCTGGTAACTGTATTGATTCTTTGGTTTTAGGATCTCGAATGGTTTCACCTTGTTGTGTAATATCAAAAACTTGTCCTACTTGAATACCTTGTGCCGTACCGCGGTCTAAAGTCACCACACTATTTTTGGCAGCAGTACCAATTGATCCCATTACACGAATAATTTTGCCGCCGTCCGTCACCTGAGTGGCATCTACCGGATAAAACAAAGTAGGTAATGTTGCTTCTTCTTCTGGCATCACCCGATCACCACGACGTACTTCAGAATTGTAGCTATCAGTTAACTCAAGCGTGGTAATGTCTTTTTCAGAAGAGATCGCAATCCCTGAGGCAACTTGTTGCAACTCAATACCTAGACTATGCTTTTTACCTTTACTGTCTGTGAAATAATAAGGTTCGCCTTCACGATAAACTGCATAACGTTGACCATTAACTAAACCTTGTCCGCGCGCATAAATAGTCTGACCTTTTGCCGCCAGTACACGTTGATCGGCAGTACCGACTACATAAGGAGTATGTTGAATTGCATCGATAGGTAGAATAGTGCTGTGTTCTAACCATTGTTTGATATGTTCAAGAGGAATAACAGGTACGTTATTGTTAAGTGACTCCACACGAACTTGAGGTTGTAAATTTGTCATTTGACCTGTGTAACGGCGAATAATGCCGACACAGCCATCTCCCTCATCTTTTCCAACCAATGGACGGCCATCTAAACTACATAGCAGTAATCGATCGCCTGGATAAATCCAGTGTGGATTTTTAACATGTTGGTTGCTTGCCCAAATTTCAGGCCAGCGCCAAGGTTTACTCAGAAAGTGACCGGAAATATCCCATAGTGTATCTCCTCGTTTCACTACGTAGACATGTGGTGCATTACTTTTAAGAGAGGGTGGATTATGGTTCGGACTAGCAGCATAAGTCTCTGCTACCGTACCGAAAGCAACCCCTGTAAAAAGTGCTAAAGCAAGTAAATGCTTTTTTATCCCCAAAGCATGAAATTGAACCATGCCGTCAAAAACCTTTTTCATTATGATAATTCCTAAAAATTATGCGTGCAGATGCGTTATAATAGGCGGCTAACACACAATTTTTCGATGAAGTATTTCCTTCATTTGGTTTTTCAATCAATGGCATAAGTGAGGACGTCAGTATGGCCTTATTACCTATTTTAAGTTTTCCTGATCCCCGTCTTCGTACCATTGCTAAGCCTGTTGAAGAAGTTACTGATGAAATTCGTCAACTTGCAGCAGATATGCTTGAAACCATGTATGCGGCACCAGGTATTGGTTTAGCAGCTTCTCAGGTCGATCGTCATATTCAGCTTATCGTCATAGATTTGTCTGAATCTAAAGATGACCCTATGGTTTTCATTAACCCCAAAATAACTCCACTGACAGAAGATAAGCAGCAGTACGAAGAAGGCTGCCTATCGGTGCCACAAATATACGACAAAGTTGAGCGCCCGTCACGTGTGAAAATTGAGGCAATTAACCTTGAAGGTCAAGCATTTGAGTTAGAAGCTGATGGACTTCTCGCTGTTTGTATCCAACATGAAATGGATCACTTAAATGGCAAATTATTTGTGGATTATTTGTCGCCACTTAAGCGTCAGCGTGCTCGAGAAAAAGTCGAAAAAGTTGTTCGTCAACGTGAGCGTGAAAAAGTTGCAGTAAAACGTTAAAAATTTCTATTCTTGAAACATTAATGTAGTGTGGATGTGATTTTTGGTTTTTCGTAGTGGTTTACTGCTTGCATGTGCAGCAGTATTTTTACAGGTCGCGGTATTTCTACAGCCGCTATTACCGAAGCAGTATCAAATTGCTCCGGTCTGTGAAACTATTACCCTCGCTTTGCTTAAACCTAAAGCACAGATGGAAACCATGTCACATTCCATGCATTCACATCATGAACATCATATTGAACAGGCACAAGCCTCTGGGCAACATGATCATCATGATGCAAATCATCAGTGTCAATATTGTACCGTCTATGCCAATCTGGTTTTGCCACCTGAATTTGGCGTAAAAGAAGTTTTAGTCCGCATACAAGTCCGCTTAGTCGCTTATCAACAAGCATTTAGACATGTCTACTTTGCACTACAGCGACTTTTTCTACTCCCGCAAGGGCGTGCACCACCTCTATTTACATAAATAAAAGCAATTTTTTGTTGGGGTCTTAACTGACTTCGATATCACTTTATTTATGTTTTAGAGCGTATAAAAATGCCACATTCTAAATTTTTACTACAACCTTTATGGGTTGCGATGTTTGCTGTCTCTCATTCGGGACTAGTTTTTGCTAATTCAGAAAAAAATAATGCCGATACTAAAGCGCTTCACTCATTAGCACCTATTGTTGTTACAGCACAACAAGGCAACGATGCAAATGGCTTGATTGTACATGCAGACCCGAAACAGCCAATTCAGCCAGTGCCTGCTACAGATGGTGCAGACTACCTACAAAGTATTATGGGTTTTAACTCAATACAAAGTGGGGGAACGAATGGTGATGTGACATTCCGAGGTATGTTTGGGTCACGCATCAAAATTTTGACAGATGGAACTGAGAACTTAGGTGCATGCCCAAACCGTATGGATGCACCGACTTCTTATATTTCACCAGAAAGTTATGATCGTATTTCTGTCATTAAAGGTCCGCAAACAGTTCAATATGCCAATACAGGTTCTGCTGCAACAGTCCTTTTTGAACGTCAGCCTGAGAAACTCACCTCTGAAAAACCTTATCGCGGTCAAGCGAGTGTCTTGCTAGGTTCATATGGACGTATTGACCATAATGTTGAAGCAGCAGTGGGCGATGAGAAAAAATATATCCGTTTAAATGCCAACCGTTCAGAATCGAATAGTTATCAAGATGGTGATGGAAATACTGTGCCGTCAGCATGGAAAAAGTGGAATGCTGATGTAGCACTTGGCTTTACTCCAGATGAAAACACGTGGGTCGAGCTCACTGGTGGAAAATCTGATGGTGAATCGCTTTATGCTGGACGTTCAATGGACGGATCTCAGTTTGCGCGTGAAAGCTTAGGTCTGCGATTCGAAAAGAAAAATATCACTGATGTCATTAAGAAAATTGAAGGGCAGGTGAACTACAGCTATAACGATCATATTATGGATAACTTTAGTTTGCGCACACCGCCATTAGTTGAAATGAATCATGATGGTATGACCATGCTGATGCCGAATCCAATGGCAATGCAAGTGACACGCCGTACATTAAACTCACGTTTGGCAATAACTTCTGAATGGAACAAATGGAGTTTGATCACAGGCGTTGACTCTCAATTTAATAAACATGGCGGTAGCATGTCATCGCCAACAATGCCTTCTATGAATATTCCATATCGCCAAGATATGCGTTTTCAATCATATGGTGCTTTTGGCGAACTCGGCTATCAATGGAACGATTTCAACAAAATGGTTGCAGGTGCACGTTTAGATCGAGTTACAGTTGAAGATGAGCGTGCTGATTCTCAAGCAAAAGGCTTTAATACTAAACTTGAAAAGACTTTACCGAGTGCATTTGTCCGTTGGGAAAATCAACATCCTGAGCATGACCTAAAAAGCTATATCGGTTTAGGTTATGTAGAGCGTATGCCTGATTATTGGGAACTTTTCTCGCCTAAACATGGTAATGCGGGTTCAACCAATACTTTTAACGGTGTGAATCCTGAGAAAACATTACAGTTGGATCTAGGTTTTCAGCAACAGCATGGTGCTTTAAGCACATGGGCTTCTGTTTATGCAGGTTTGGTGGATGACTACATATTAATGAGTTACCACCATCACCCAAGTATGGGAATGGATGGACATGATATGAGCCATGATATTACTGCGGGAGCCAAAAATGTCGATGCAACCATCGCTGGTGCGGAAGCGGGTATTGGGTACCAATTCACTGACCGTATTCAGGCAGATTTGAGTGCGATGTATGCGTGGGGCAAAAATACCACAGATGACAAACCTCTACCTCAAATTTCACCTTTAGAAGGTCGTTTAAATATTCGCTATGTGGCTGACAAATATAACTTAGGTCTGTTATGGCGAGCTGTTGCTGAGCAAAACCGTGTGAGTCTACATCAAGGTAATATCGTGGGATATGACCTAAAACCAAGTAAAGGTTTCTCAACACTTTCTTTAAACGGAAGTTACAACCTTCGTAAAGATATTGATGTCTCTGTTGGCATTGATAACGTATTAGATAAGCCCTATACCGAACACTTAAATAAAGCGGGTAGTGCAGGCTTTGGATTTGCGAGCGAAGAGCAGTTTAACAATATCGGAAGAAATTACTGGGTTCGTATGAGCATGAAGTTTTAATAAGCTTTAGCGAATTAAAGAACTGAAATTATTAATTTAATGAGAGAAATGAAATGACTAATAAATTATCACCTGAACAATCTTGGTGGGGATGGAAGTTACTTATTGTGGCTTCTATCTTGAGTTTATTGTTTATGATTATTTTTTACTTGGCAATCAACAATGAACCTGACTACATGCCAAGTCAGAAAAAGAAGCAGATGATGGAGTCACACGAGCAAATGAATCACGCTGAAATGCACAGTTCATCAGCTCAATAAGTTCCTTAATATTTGAAAATGGAAGTCTAATTAACGGGCTTCCATTTTTATTTTTAGGTTTTAAAAATTATTGATGCATACTCGCTAAGGTTTTTGCCTTACCTTGATTCTGATAAAGCGTTAAGCCAAGTTTCTGTATATTACGGCCTGATTTGGATAAAAACTTTTCAATTTTTGGTGAAAGTTTCGCGCCATTATAAAGTATTGAATTACGCACAATCAGATAATAAGCAAACCATGAAGCTGACTGGTGAGGCAATCCGAGTAGTTTCATTCTCTTCTTACCAATAAAAAATTGGGTAAGTTCTAAATGTTGTCGATAAGCAAGCTTCTGCTGCAAAGAGCGTAAATGCAGATATTTTCTCTCAAAAGCTCTTTAGATAAGCTTGATCCTAACTCAACACTGCTGTGATCGGAGCGAGGGTGAGCAAACTGCATCCAGTAAAGTAACCTCCAACCCTCAGATTCAGATTGAATAAGCCATTTTTCATCAATACCCATCAACCAGCCAACATAACGCCAAAAATGTAAAAAACTCTTGGTTTCTTGTTTGGTTGGCCATACACCCAAAGCTCTAATACCGAGTAAAACTACACTGCTAAAAGCCAAATTAGTCATTGCTAAATCAAATTGATTAAGTGGAACTCCCCAAACTTCACTATCCCAACGATCAGACTTTTTTAATTGTCGGCGGACGAGTGCATGAATAAAGCGAACATAAATCGTTGATATAAAACCTGTGCTTAGACGCTCAAGTCCTTGAGGTTCAGTAATATCAACCCACCATTTTGTGGTTTCAGCTAAACGAGTACCCGCCTGTTTCTTTAATGCACCCGTTAAAATTAGCGGCTGATTAAATCCCGGATATAAATATCCCGCCATTAAGGATAAATCTCTAAGAATAAAACCATTATTTATTCCTAAACGATGAGTAAATTTAACAGCCTCATCAATTTGACGCTGATCTAACCATTCAGGCTTTTGCTCAATGTAATTAAAGAAATTTTCTAACTCAGTAGGTAGCGGCTCAGATAGGTTATCGCGGCCTTGAAATAATATCTTCTCAAAAATCATTCGGTGACCTTTAGGATCTTGCATAACCCAATCAATCACCTTATCCATTTCAACGTCCCCTTCACAAAGAGCACGTTGTAAAGACACATATTCTTTATAGTTTGGTTGTACAGGTTTTTCGCAACAGATATTTAAAAACTGAGTAAAGAAATTACTGTCTTGCATGTCATTAAAAGAAGCAAGTCGAGTCGGGCTAATCATTTGCATATCGTTACTTACTTATTGAACTGAATAATAAATAGGCTAATATGAATAATTATTCGCATTCAATTCGCATTTAACGAATAAAAAACGATGAGAAAAGCCCCACAACAACAGCGTTCAAAAATTATTGTTGACCATATTTTAGAGGCGACACAGCAGTGTATCGCGCAGTATGGATTACTACATACGACGACGCCTAAAATTGCAGAGAAATCTGGAGTAAGTGTTGGGTCGATTTACCAATACTTTGAGAATAAAGATCAAATCATAGAAGAACTATTGCGCCGTAAAAGCGAATTGCTGGGGCAACAACTTAAAGAATTAGTTGTGCGACAAGGAAATATTCCTTTAGAGCTGCTCATTCCCTTAGCAATAGAGTTGGGATTTAATGCATTAAAAGCCGATCATGGATTTTTTATAGAAGTGCTGAAACACTGGCATGACTATAGTCATTCGCAAGCTGCTCAGATTTTAGAAAAGCATTTTTTTGAAGTAGGGCTATATACATTCAGTAGAAATCCTCATCAGTGGGACTTCGAACAGGTAAAGCATAAATCCTTTGTAATTATTAATAGTACGCTTTTTACGATGATGCGATATGTAAGTCAGAACAATTTTCTTATCTCAGAACAACAACTTAAACGCGAATTATCGAGCATGATACTGGCTTATTTAAGTCAAAAATAAAAAATTAAAATAATTATCAATATAAAACAATAGCTTAATTCGTGTGGTGGTTTAAAAGTAAACGCTCAAGTCATTAATTTTTAATTTTCGCTTGCAAAGGGGATGAGATGGTCTATAATGCACATCCATCGGCGGTGATGCAGATA